>JAPKEA010000288.1 GCA_028822275.1 Planktomarina sp.
CCCAAGAAGCCGTGAATGATGTGCCAGCATCGCTGTTATATTCAACACCAACTTCAGTTGCACCAGCAGTGTAACCAACAGAAAGAACTGAAACGCTTGCTTCATCTGTCGCAAGACCAATAGAAGCACCAGCCAAAGGAACAGAAACAGACGCATCCCAAAGTTCAGCGCCTGCAATTGAAGCAAGTGCTACTGAAACGTCCATGCCTTGAACCGCTGTGCCAACTTGAACGACATAGTCATCACCAGACATAGCAACACCAACACTAGCGCCACCCAAAGATGCAGTCGCACCTAACTCAAGTGAATCAGCGTCCATTTGTGCGCCAGCTGCGTTTGCAACGGAAACGTAAACAGTTGCGTCACCAAGGCCCAATTGTGCTGTGAAACCTTCTGCAACGCCTTCGTCACCAGCACCGATTGCATAGTCATCGCTTGCTGCTGAGAAACCTGCACCGTGCAGGTCTGTACCAAATGTCAGAGTAACAGAATCGCTTGAAAGAGATACGTTACCCATTGAAGCTGCGCCAGCGCCGCTGTCTGCTGCTTCCAATGACATCGAAGCTGATGCTGTGTAGCCATTATCTAAAGCAGCTGACAAAGTCAGGTCAACAGCAGCGTCATATGTGAAGCCTGTTTCGGAGTTGCTAGAAACTCCAGCTGAACCAGACGTTGTTACGTCAGCAGCGGCGATACCAGCGGTCATCACCAAAGCTGTCGAAGTAAGAAGAATGTGTTTCATGTTTTTCCCTCGTGTTTTGTAATCAAAAAAATAGAACACTCGGCCAGGACGCACCTTGGCAAGTATTGAAGCAGTAATGGCTGCTCAAACGGCCTCCGGTCAAGGCGCCGTGCAGCAATTCGGTTAGGTTGCCCTAAGATGGTGCACAGATGCCACACCCTGCTCCCTGATTTACATCATCTTGCGGAAATTTCTGCCAATGACAACCTTACCTTATTTATGTAATTGTTTAATCAAAAATGACAGAGGAAAAAATATGTCGCTTTTACAGGTCTCTGACGAAATTTCGAATGCCTGCCTAAAGGCTGGGCGTCCTTTAAATACGGTTGAATTGATTGCCGTGTCCAAAGTTCAGCCCAATGACCGCGTTTTGGCTGTTCTAGGGCAAGGCCACCGAATTTTTGGTGAGAATCGTGTTCAGGAAGCAGAAGGTAAATGGCCAGCCTTCAAAGAAAACTTCTCAAACGTGAAATTGCATCTGTTGGGACCCCTTCAATCTAACAAAGCGCGAGCAGCATTGGAATTGTTTGATTGTATTCATTCTTTGGATCGACCTAAGCTTGCTAAGATCATAGCTCGCATAGCACATGAGATTGGATATTGCGCGTCTCTATTCGTGCAGGTCAACACGGGCCTAGAGGATCAAAAAGCTGGTATCAACCCCACTGATGTCGATGAATTCATTGCCAGCTGCAGGTCGATGGATTTACCAGTTGTGGGCCTTATGTGCATCCCACCCGCAGCTGAAGAGGCTAGCTTGCACTTTGCGCTGCTTGCAAAATTGGCCGAGCGCAATGGTATTTTTAAATTATCGATGGGCATGTCAGACGATTTTGGAAAGGCAATCTCATTCGGCGCTACCCATGTTCGGGTGGGATCAGCTATTTTTGGTGCTCGAGTTGCTCCAGTCCCTAGCTAATAATTAAGCGTGTTCCAATTTTGACCCGTTTAGATAACCAAATCAGATCATACCGGCCCATTGCGATGCAACCTGCCGTTCGAGCCAAGGGTGTACGCCATTGATGCACAAATATTGCAGAGCCCTGCCCCGAGACAGAATTTGGCCAGTTCCAGTCCGTAGTCATAACAATATCATACTGCGGATCACTACGACGCAGCTCCTCATGACTTGCGTAGAAAGGAGCATGGCACAGATGATTGTACAACGGGTGATCTGGATCATCACACCAGAGATCACCCAGCCCTATAGGGTTCGCCCAGGCTGAAGGCGCTGACAATCTATCAGGGCGATAATAAAGGCCCGTAATATGATGTACTCCACGTGGGGTTGCGCCGTCACCTTCGACTTTTTTGTCTGTAACTCCAAAACGGCCACAATTTGCTGGAATTTGTCGCCCAAAGGCCCTTAATCGACCAGCGACATAAAACATCTCCTTAACAGTCACAAAATATGCCCTGACTTTTCTAATTTGGTTTGTAGGTACTCATCATTATGCTGATTTCTATTTACAATTAATGGCACACGCTCAACTACATTTAAGCCCTGGTCTTTCAGCCGATCTACTTTTTTAAGATTGTTGGTCATCAAACGTATATTGGAAAAGCCAAGGCTTTTGAGAATCTCAGCCCCAATTCTGAAATCACGCTCATCATCATCAAATCCAAGCCGGTGATTGGCTTGCACCGTATCAAAACCTTGGGACTGAAGGGCATAAGCACGCATCTTGTTGGCTAAGCCAATTCCTCGCCCCTCTTGATTGAGATATACCAGAATTCCAGCGCCTTCAGATCCCATTTGAACCATCGCACCATTAAGCTGCGGACCACAGTCACATTTTAAAGACCCAAGAATGTCCCCTGTAAAGCACGCAGAGTGCAATCTAGTAAGAATAGGCTCCTTACGGTCAGGTGTACCAATTTCAACTGCGTAATGCTCATCTCCACCATCATATGGGCGAAAAACGTGTAGCCGCCCAGCCTGTGAAACGTGGAGAGGAAGAGCTGCCGATACAATATGTCCTAAGCCAGTATCTAATAATATTTTAGTTGGTATTTTTGTGAGACCCTCTGGAGCCTGCGCAACACTGACCATTAAAGCCATCGGCAAGAGTTGCGCAGCCTTCAATAAGTTTACTGCTGCCCGGGCACCCGTGGCGTCACCACCACGTATCGGTCGAAATGGACCTTTCATTGGATAATTCATATCCAAAACAGGATCAGCGGCTGCTTGGCACCAAAGTGCATCCACGGTTTCAGGCACATGTATGCGCGCAACGTCTGTGTCATATACCGGTATCTTTAGTGTATCTGCTCGCCACTTCGAAACAACAGCTTCAACGTCACCCAAAGAGCGTAGGGATGAAAGTCGAGCTTCTGTAAGTGTTTCAGAAGCGCAAATTACCAAGGGCTGCGGCAGGTCAAGAACAACAGGCATGCCCATCCGAAGATCGGTTAAAGCACGGGCTCGTAGCTCAACTGGGGACGGAATTAGACTCATAATATCTTCGTTAGCCTTTTTATCGGTGGAATTGAAACAATTCTTACATTGTGAACACGAGCTTGTGACCTCACTATTACAATTCTTGCCAAAGTGGTCACAAGAGCGCAGGTATTAAAAATGCGGTTAAACGGAGATTGCAAATGGCTCAACTAAAAAAAATTCTTTTGGTAGTCGATGATGAAGATTTGCGCAAAGCGCTAACGGAGCAATTGATGCTGAGCGAAGACTTCAAAGTGTCTGAAGGAACCGATGGTGCACAGGCCATAGAGAAAGTAAACCAACAGTCCTTCGACCTAATAATTTTAGATGTGGGTCTACCTGACACTGACGGCCGCGAACTTTGTCGATTGATGCGCAAACATGGCGTAAAAAGTTCAATTTTGATGCTCACTGGGTCCGATACTGATGCCAGTAAAGTTTTAGGTTTATACGCCGGCACCAATGACTACATTACAAAACCATTCAAATTTCCAGTACTTCTGGCCCGGATCCGCGCACAGCTCCGACAATATAAACAGTCTGAGGATGCTATTCTAAGGCTTGGGCCCTACAGGTTTAATCCCACCGGTAAGCTATTGCTGGAGGAAACCGGCAATCAAATTCGCTTGACTGAAAAGGAAACAAATATTCTCAAATTTCTCTACCAAGCCAAGGAGAGCGTCGTTCAGCGCGATACTTTGCTACATGAGGTTTGGGGGTATAATGCGGGCATTACAACCCATACACTTGAAACCCACATCTATCGGTTACGTCAAAAAATAGAGACTGATCCAAGCAATGCAAGCCTTTTGGTAACTGAAGGCGGTGGATATCGCCTC
>JAPKEA010000289.1 GCA_028822275.1 Planktomarina sp.
ACGGAGATATTTCATCTTTCACAACTGTGGTCTGGGGTAGTGGGACGTCCGCAACTCGTGAGATAAATTATGAGACCAAAGTGGACACATTTATGCATTTTGATGATGCGGGGTTGTTGCTGTCTACTGCTGTTTTCTCTACATTAGCGGATGGTTCGATATCCAGAGTAAGTTCCTGGGAAGTTGATGGTCATGTAGAGCATCATAAGTACAGCATCCTTGATGATGGCGCCTTAAGTCAAACCATAGCGGATGGTAACGATAATATCTATAAGGTCACTATTACGAGTTTTGACGTTGACGGCACTGAGACAAGAACAGTCAATGATCTATATGATTTTAGTACTGTAGTAAAAACTTTTGTCGACGATGTACGAATGTCACAAACCGAAACCTTTACTGTAGATGACGGTACCGGCAACATGAAGGGGGACGTCGTAACTTATGATTTCGACCCTGATGCCGGTGTTGGTGAAGGCAGCACACTCCAGATTTTCACTAACGCGGATGGCACAGCTGATGTTTTTGCAATGGACTCCAATTCCGACGGAACCCCCATCTTCGCATCTTCGATAAGAATAGGATCTGGAACTCATTCCACTAATAGCGCGGGTACCGAGACATTAGATGTAACTTTAGAAGCTAACAATGATGGTGCTGGACGAGTAACAATTGAAACCGATAGTAGCGGCAAGGAAACTTTCACCGTGTTTGATACCTCTAACATCGTCATCGAGGTCGAAGAGACTTATGTAGACAATGACGGTGCGCTGGTAACCAAAATAACAGAAGGAAGCGTCAGCACAGAGGATATCCGAAACGAAGACGGCTCGTATGTTATCAGGACTGTAGACACAGCTACTGGTGTTATCTCGGAAACTAACGTTGATGTACAAGGTGTCACCACTGTTAATTCTGCTAACGCCACTATTGACGCTACTGCAAATACGGCAACTTTCGACGTTACCGTCAACGGCAACACCGTGACTACAACTTTAAATCTTGAAACTGGAAATGATGTGGTAGTTGTTACAGATGGTGGGGGAGCAGTACTCAGCACCACTACCACTACGGAAGACGCCTCTGGTAACGAAGTTATATTAGAGGTCTTAGCGGGTGGTGCTAAGACAGAAACTGTCATTAACGAAAAAGGCGACAGTCAGGTTACTGCCACCACCGCGAGTGGCGATGTAACTGTTAGCGAAATAGATAAGTTAGCTGATGGCTCGTCTTCTACGAAAGTCATTGGAACCGGTACAGTGGCAGAGGCCAATGGTAATTCTGTACTCACCCTTGAGCTTGTCGACGGTACGTCGCTAACAGAGACGACTAATACATCAACTGGCGCTGTTTCGGCAGAAACGGAAGATGAATTCGGCAATGTAAGATCAGAAGACGCGAGCGGCAATGTCACCTTCGCTGATGGCGGCGGCGCCGTGATTGAGGCTACTGACTTTAAATCTGAACTCGACCTTGATTATGATGGGGCTGGCTCTGATGCCGCATTTGATGCGGGTGAAAAGTTTGTTTTTGACTTCACTGCTGGAACCCTGATGAGTGACGAAAATTATGATCCAAACCACGGCAATCAAGCCAATGATCATGACAATAAAGACGATGATAGTGCAACGACAGTGACTTCTGGAACGAATATCTATAACGCTGGTGCCAATGCCGTGAGACCTGAAAACGACTTTGATTATGATATTCCAATGTCATATGATATAGCTTAGGAGCTAGATCAAAATGGCGGATGATGTAATGGAAAAACGAAAGCAGGCGCTCATGGCGCGTTTCGAGGCTGAGCGTGAGGGCGTCGTGAAAAGGTACGACGTACAATTGCAAAGTATCGAGCGACGTAAGGACGCCGACTTGAAGGCTGTTGATCGCAGGTCAGAGAGCGAAATTACTCGTATCGATAAAATGTACGCAACGGCAAATGAGGCGCGTAATAAACTAAATTAGATTATCTTCAGATTGACGGTAGTTGAAAATACGTCCTAAAGTTTAAAAAGCCACACGTGCCTGAAGCGCGTGTGGCTTTTTTATTCAGTTAACCCGGATGAATTTTAGCTTTCACTAAAACTTAATACCCACTCTTTAATCCAGATTATGTTATCGCCAAGCCAAGTCTGGACATTCCTAAAGATCCCACCGAGCTCTAAACTGACAATTAAACCGTGCGAGCTTCTTATTAAGCCGTTAAGTAATATCCCCATATCATTTACCCATAAGACATAAGAAAAAACCCAGTCTGTCGCTGCCGGAAACCTCTCAACTATTTCAGGCGCAAAAATAAACAAACCAGTCAACCCTGCCAGAACAGCCATTACAAATAAGATGACACGCTGACGTTTGTTTAGGGGGGTGTAGCCAGTTTCGCTGGATACACTTTCTGAGGTGTGGGATGTGCTACCACTTTGAGTTTGCGTTTTTTTCAAAGCCTCTATCGAAGTTTGCGATGCTACTTCATTCTCTAACTTTCGCGCAGACATTTCTTGGGCTGCTTCCTCTTGTAGGATACGTGCAATTTCAGGATCTATTTCACTAGGCTTCCTAAGACTGAGTGAGTACAAATCAGTTTTGCCACCAGTAAACCAACTTTCGTTGCAACTGGAGCAACGAACTGGCCGTCTCTTATCCGGCCCACCGCTATCATCTGCGTCGACTATTGCTTCACATTTTGGACAGATTAACTGCAATTATTTGGCTCTCTGATTCAACATAATTTTGGTACAAATAGACTTAACAAAGGAGTTTGGCTAGGCCAGCAGTGTAATTGCTTAGTGGAACTAAATAATATTATCTTTGAATACAAAGTTAATATCTCAGTACCAAAGCTTGCCGCAATCTGGCCAATCTATAGAGCGCTAAATTAAACCTTTAAGGCAAGACATTTTAAGCTTGAAGTAATTTACAAACGGCACCATGTTACTGTCAAATTTACTATTGGAGTTACTACTTTATGCGGATTGCTTGCATAGGAGGCGGACCGGCCGGCCTTTACTTTTCCATATCAATGAAGCTTCTTGACCCGTCTTGTGAGGTAGTAGTTTTAGAACGCAACAAGCCAGATGATACCTTTGGCTGGGGGGTAGTTTTATCGGATGAGACATTAGATAATCTTAATAAAATTGATCCTGTAAGTGCTGCATCTATTAGGGAACATTTTGCCTATTGGGACGATATCGCGCTACATTTCAGGGGGGAGCGTTTAGTCTCAACTGGCCATGGATTTTGCGGTATTGGGCGGAAAAAACTATTAATGCTTTTACAGGAGCGGGCACATTCGTTGGGCGTTGATCTTCGATATGAAACAGAGGTTCAAAGTGCCGAAGATTATCGCAAAGACTACGACGTTGTGGTAGCAAATGATGGGCTGAATTCTAAAACCCGGATGCTTTACAAAGATACATTCAAGCCAGCGATTGATGAGAGATTATGCCAATTTGTTTGGCTTGGAACTCACCAGACTTTTAAGGATGCCTTCACTTTTATTTTTGAGGAAACCCAGCACGGGTGGGTGTGGGTCCACGCATACCAATTTGATGGCAACACTGCGACCTTCATAGTCGAATGCACCCAAAAGACGTTTGACGCCTGGGGATTTGGCGCAATGTCACAGCAGGAAAGTATAGCGGTCTGCGAAGATATTTTTAAGGACTACCTAGGCGGTCACGCATTGATGACTAATGCGACCCACATCCGGGGATCTGCTTGGATCCGTTTTCCTCGGGTCTTATGTGAAAAATGGAGCCACGAAAATGTTGTCCTTTTGGGTGACGCCGCCGCAACGGCGCATTTTTCAATTGGGTCAGGAACAAAATTAGCACTTGAGAGTGCGGCACACCTGGCAAAACTCATCCATGAAAAACCTTCGCTTCCAGATGCATTTTCTACTTATGAGGAGGACCGGCGGCTCGAGGTGTTGCGTCTGCAATCCGCCGCTCGCAATTCACTAGAGTGGTTCGAGCAAGTCGAGCGCTACCTAGAGTTGG
>JAPKEA010000290.1 GCA_028822275.1 Planktomarina sp.
GTTGTGTTAATTTTTCAGCCCGCAGAAGAAGGTGGCGGTGGAGCAAAGGCCATGATCGCCGACGACATGATGGATCGCTGGAACATCCAAGAAGTTTATGGGATGCATAATTGGCCAGGCATTCCTGTTGGTCAATTTGCCGTGCGCGACGGCGCACAGATGGCAGCTGCAGATTTTTTTGAAATTAAAGTAACAGGCAAGGGTGGCCATGCTGCATTGCCGCATCAGGCAGTTGATACCACTTTAGTCGCTTCCCATATCGTCGTTGCCGTCCAGTCAATTGTTTCCCGAAATGTCGATCCGTTGAAAACCGTGGTTGTTTCAATTTGTGGAATGCGCAGCGATAGCGACACATTTAATATTATTCCCGAGGAAATTATTTTACGCGGCACTGTGCGATACTTTGATCCCATGGTGCAAACGCACATTATGAATAGGCTTACAGCACTTGCAGAAAACACCGCAAAAGCCTTTAGTGCGTACGCTGAGGTGGCCTATACGCCTTGCGTACCCCCAACAATTAATAGTCCAGAGCATGCAGGATACGCAGCAGATGCCGCGGTATTAGTATCAGGGTCAGTTTTTCGTGATCAAGACCCAGTAATGCCCGGCGAAGATTTTGCTGACATGCTGGCAGAACGACCAGGTGCTTTTTTGTTCATCGGAAATGGGGATAGCGCCGCACTTCATAATCCGGCCTATGAATTCAACGATGATGCAATACCAGCTGGATGTAGTTGGTTCGCCGAAATGGCTGAGCGCAGGATGCCATTGGCATGAAAGGGCAAATGATGAAGTGGTCAGATTATCTTGACGCCAACCAATCTCGGTTTGTGGAAGAACTCCTCGAGTTTGTACGCATTCCATCCGTGTCTGCCTCCGAAGACCATGTGGAGGATGTCGTAACAGCAGGAAATTGGGTTGTTCAAAGGCTTATTTCTGCTGGAATCGAAAATGCAAAGTTAATGACAACAGAGGGCCATCCCATCGTTTATGGCGATTGGCTTCATGCAGATCCTGGAAAACCAACCGTCCTCATCTATGGGCATTTCGACGTTCAGCCCGCGGAACCTTTTGACCTATGGCAAACCCCGCCTTTTTCACCAGAAGTGCGGGATGGCAAAGTCTGGGGTCGAGGGGCTTCCGACGACAAAGGTGGCATGTTCATCCCTATCTTATCTGTTGAAGCATTGCTGAAAACTAAAGGTAGCTTGCCCGTAAATGTGAAGTTCTTCTTTGAGGGGCAAGAAGAAATAGGCTCTCCACATTTGCCTGCTTTCATTGCAGCTAATGGCGCACTTCTGAAAGCTGATATGATTTTTTCCGCCGATGGAAGCCAATGGGCTGAGGACCAGCCCAACCTCATTACTGGCCTCAAAGGCCTTGTCGCCACGCAAGTTACTGTCACTGGGGCAAAGGTCGACCAGCATTCTGGCCAACAGGGTGGTGGTATCGCCAACCCTATTCAAGGTCTAACCCATATAATTGCCTCAATGAAAGGCCTGGATGGCAAGGTCAAAGTAGACGGTTTTTATGATGACGTAATAGACTTAACTGTCGAGGAGCGCATGGCCATAGGCCGCGTGCCCTTTGACGAGGAACAGTATATTTCCGACCTTGAAGTTCCAGAAGTTTTCGGCGAATCGGGCTATAGTACTCGCGAGC
Source organism: Planktomarina sp. (assembly GCA_028822275.1). Classification (GTDB taxonomy): domain Bacteria; phylum Pseudomonadota; class Alphaproteobacteria; order Rhodobacterales; family Rhodobacteraceae; genus Planktomarina. The sequence goes on from JAPKEA010000290.1 coordinate 1,666, forward strand.
GCCTATGGGCGCGACCCACGTTTGAATTGAACGGAATCTGGGGGGGCTGGCAGGGCAGTGGAATTAAGACCGTATTGCCCGCTCAAGCCTTTTCCAAAATCACCTGCCGCCTTGTCGCCAACCAGAAACCAGATGTAATTTTTGCAAAACTCAAAACCCATATCGAGGCACATTGCCCCAAGGGATTGCGCGTCACAGTTGATCGCCTTGCAGGAAGTGCCGACCCTTTCCTTGTTCCTTCAGGACATAATTCAAGCACGGTAGCTGCCGAAGTTTTAACAGAAGTCTACGGCAAGTCTCCGTATATTATCCGCACTGGCGGTTCTATCCCAGTAATGACCATGTTGCTAAAAGAACTTGGAGTGCATGCAACCGTCTTTGCCTTTGGGATGAGTGATGAAAATCTACATGCGCCTAATGAATTTTTTCGTCTTTCAAACTTCAGAATTGGGCAGACAGCCTATTGTAAGCTGCTGGAAAGATTAAGTTAAATTCAATTTCTGGAATGCGTGCAAAAATCTCTGGAACAGTAACAAAGAATAGTCCGAAGGCTTAAGGTTTTAATATTACAAAAGCTCTTTTCTCTATATGCCGCTGTGAACCTTGGGCCACTTCGGATTCCTTATATTCTAACGAAACTAAAAGTGGGCTATCTTTAGTATAACGAGCAGGCATATCTGCTAAATTAACTCTCAATTCCACTTTTTATATTTTTATGCTGTCAGACTATTTATGAAAGTTTTCTGGGTACTATTGCTTTCAACTTCTCAATATCACCTAAATGTATTGATATGAAAAACGGCGATTACTAGCCAAGCTCCACACCGCGTGAGGCGACATTCTCTTTTGCCGCCTCCATCGTATTACAATTGTAATCGAGTTATGGTTGGGTTGCTTTTGCCTGTTCAATAAGCGCCTTTATCTTGTCTTTTCCTTTACCACGCAAACGTGCATCCAAAACTTGCTGAGCATTGCTGAGGTCGTTTCCCACAACAATCAAAGCAACCATACCCATTGCTTGATGCGGAGCACAGACAACTGCCGATAAGCCAGTCTCAGTAACCAAATATTCAACAGCTTTGTTCTGCTTACCTTTGAAAGATTCTTGGCCATCAGGCAGAGCACCTTTCACAGACTGCGCATTGTGAGACCTATCAGTTGGCAAAAACAGGATAACATCCCCAATTTCTGCACGGATCAACTCTTGGCTAAACACCATGCGATCTCCTGCATCATTTTTAGTAAGCATCTCCACTTCGATGGTATCCGCCAAAGCTGCAACAGATGACCCTATTAAAAACACGATGGAAAGCAATTTGTACATTTTAAAAATCCTTTGGATTAATCTATTAAGTTTGAAGCCACTTCTGATACATATTGCTGCGCGCTGTTTTAAAAAGGTGACAGTTTGGCGCATATCCCTAGATCCGCCACATTAAGGCGCCCAACAGCTGCTCAAATCTCATTTGAATTAAGTCGATTAACCCCTAAAACTATTAAACAGTTATGCTGCACTTGCAGAGTAGTGTTTCTGCTACAGGGCTCCTATTTAATTAAATTTGTATAAAAATCGTTTTCTGATTAGCAATCTCTGTAGATAATACTTCCGTCAGGCATTGTAGTATTACATAGAATAACATTCTTCATTCTGACGGATCTAATGTCTGCGTTGAATAAGTTTGCCCCCGTTAGGTTTGCGCCGTCCAAGTTTCCTTTCCATAAGTATGCTGTCCAAAGGTTAGCTCCCGCTAGGTTAGCTCCTGTTAGGTTAGCACCCCTTAAGTCCACCTTAATAAGAATTGCTTTTTTCAGATTTGCACCTTCCAAGTTTGCTCCTTTTAGATTTGCCCGTACCAGGTCAGCGCCCTGTAAATCACACCCAACACACTCGTTGGTTTCCATCAGCCTTTTCAGACCTTCATAATCCAACGCCAAAGAACCACTTGCAAAGAGTGTGACTGCTAATACAGCAGTCACAGCAGCTTTAAGCCAAAACTTAAAGTAAATACTAAGTTGCTTCATCTCTTTAGCCATCCTTTTTTTGATCCACTGGTAAGTTACTCGTGGCAGCCAACTCGCAAGATATTAAATGGTCTTAAAGTGAGTTAGCACTCTCGGTGCAGCAAGAATAAGACAAGTTTTATTTTTTCAACTATTAATCAGAGCCCAATGTAGTGCTTCCATTTTTTTGAGAACCGGTAATACTAGATCTAAAATTAGTGCTATTTATTCTTGTATTAGAATTCCCAGCGCTGGGAACCACAGAACTACTCGCCTGTTTGATGGAACTATAGGTTGAGTTATAAGAA
>JAPKEA010000291.1 GCA_028822275.1 Planktomarina sp.
GCTGCGGCAGCCACTGCGCCATTAATACCCGCACCGATAATAGCCACGTCAAAGGGTTCGTTTTTGAGCTGATCTATATTCTGTTTACGTAGTAACATTAGCAGAATCCATTCTATTAATATCGACACCTGCAACCTTCAGGCCATGAATTTTATGTTTGAGGTTCATTGTTCGCGCTCCCACCAAATGCAAGCTGTAATTGATCTGAAACGTCTTCGGTTTCGGTGGAACATATCCTAGTGAGTAACTGGCTGATTTTTTTGTAAATTTGACGGTTTTACATTTTTTAGCCATTAACAGCCTGGCCAAAGTGCATTTCATTTAGATCCTACTCCACCATCCTGTCAGGTGTCAGCCACTACACACATTGAAATTTTCGCTTCATCAAAATCATTACGGGCAAACTGTTCAACAATTCTTCCTCTTCGCATGACCAGTATTCGGTCACAGGCCTCCATAAGCTCTGGCAATTCGCTTGAAATAACCATCACAGAGACCCCTTCTTTGGTCAGGTCGTTAATCAACTGCCAAATCTGGGCTTTGGCGTTAACATCAACGCCACGGGTAGGTTCTTCAAACAGCAGGATTTTGCATTCTCGTGCCAGCCATTTAGCAATCGATACTTTTTGCTGGTTACCTCCTGACAGATTTTTCAATGGTGCTTTTGGATTACTGACCTTTATATTGAGCTTTTCTATTAGAATGTTTGCTAGGTTTTTTTGGCGCGCGTAGCTAAATAGGCCCAAATGGCTAAGGCGGTCGATGATTGACATCCCCGTATTGTCGTAGGTGGACAGGGAAAGCACCAAGCCTTCTTTCTTACGATCCGCCGGGATATAACCAATACCATGGCGTACAGCTTCCTCAGGTTTTTTTAACTGGATTAATTTACCATCTAACTTAATTTCTCCAGACGTGGCAGGCTTGATGCCAAACAAGGCCCGGACCAAATCTTCACAACCTGAGCCTAGCATGCCCGTCAGTCCCAAAATTTCACCACGATGGAGTCGTAGGTTGACGTTACAGAACCTTGGTGGATCATTCACACCAGTAAGCTCCAACTTTACCTGGTCAATTTTTTTATTACTGTTGTGATTGTCCGGTTTTACAAACGTGCCACCAATCATTTGATTGACAAGGTCACTTTCAATTAAGCCTTTGTTTACAAAATTTTTAGAAACCTTTCCATCGCGCATGACTGTAATTCGATCAGAAATTTCCAGTACTTCACTTAACTTATGCGAGATATAAACAATCCCGTGGCCAGCATCACGCAAGTGCCGAATTACGTCCATCAAGTCCTTCACTCGGTGATCGTTTAAAGCAGCCGTTGGCTCGTCCATGATAATAAATTTTGGCTTACTGGATAGCGCTTTACAGATTTCAATGACTTGCCATTCGGAAACGCCAAGAGTTTCTACCAGAACATCCGGGTGAATGTCTACCTGAACCTGTGCCAGAAGATCTATGGTTTCCACTCTCATACGTTTAAAGTCAACCAAACCCGAAGCAACCGTTGGTTCGTTGCCAATAAAAACGTTCTCTGCTACTGACATATTTGGACAAAGTGCAAATTCCTGATGCACTATTGCAATACCATGATTGCGGGCGGACAGTGGTGTAGTAATCTTGATGGAGTTACCATCAAGAAGAATTTCCCCGCTATCTACCCTCTGGCTTCCACTCAAAACTGACATCAGGGTCGATTTCCCCGCACCATTCTGTCCAACTAATGCGTGAACCTCACCCCTCTGTACATCAAACGAAACATCATCAAGCGCCAGAACACCCGGGTAACGCTTGGTAATATTCTGTACCTTCAGAACTTTGCTTAGACTGCCCTCAGAATTTAGGTCAGACACGTTTTGGTCAGTTTCTATCGAACTTGCGTTCATTTTAAATCCTTAGCTTGGAAAGAAGACGAATCCACTGGTCTATCGAAAATCATATCGTTCCAAGAGGCTCCTGTGGTCATCCATATCCTGTAAGACGTTGTGATAAATTCGTCTCCACAGGCCAAACATATCTTCATACATGGCATGCTGTTTTGCTTCCGGTTCTACAGTTTCCTTGATTCGCACGATGTCGGCTAGGGGTGAGATAGGGTCGCTGTATATTCCGGCCCCGACTGCCGCCAAAATTGCATCACCCAGTGGCGCAGCCTCACCGATATCCGGTACTTCCAGAGGGATGTTAGTGACATTGGCAGTAATTTGATTCCACAATCGGCTTTTCGTTGGGCCACCATTGAGAATCAGTTTATCAATTTTTACACCAGCATCTATGGCGACCTTGACGTTCGAATAAAGGTCAAACGCTACTCCTTCAATTAAGGCACGAATAAAGTGCGACCTTGAAGTGGTTGGTCTGATCCCAAAGAACATACCAGTTGCATTGGAGTTCCAGTTTGGCGCTAGCGTATTACCAAGATATGGGAAATACATTAACCCGTCTGATCCGGCAGAAACCTGCCCTCCCTGACTTGCAATAAGATCAAATACGTTCATCCCAGCTCTCTCAGCTATCAGACCTTCTGGGTCTGCAAACTGATCCCGAAACCATTTCAGAGAGGCACCTGTAAAGGCCATAGGAGCATCAAACATGGTCAATCCCGGCAGGACATGCGGCCATTTTAGGATACGATATTCTTCCACACGTTGCTCGGTTGGAATGATGATGCCGAGATTGGAACCAGTCCCCATGGAGTAGAACGCCTGTCCTGCGGCCCTGACACCAACACCTAGGGCTGCTGAACTAATATCGGTGCCACCAGCAACAACCACTGCCCCTTTCGGCAAACCAGTCTCTTCTGCAGCCTGAGAAGTAATCTGGCCAACCACTTCGTGCGAATGGTAGATCCGAGGGTATTTCTCAATTGGGATACCTATGGCCTCAGCAATTTCTGGATTCCAGCATTCATTCTGGTAGTTGTAGGGGTAAAAAAGACCAGCATCGCCAGTATTCATGGTAAATTCGCCACACATTTTGTATGTGCAGTAGCCTGATGGTGATAGCAAGCAAGCCGTATCTTCGAAGTTTTTAGGCTCGTGCTTTTTCATCCACAAGGCTTTGGGCTCGATAAACCAAGGTGCAACACGGTTGCCGTTGTTGTAGTTGATCTTATGTTCGCCGACACGGTCACGAATCTCCTGGCACTCAACTTCCGAACGAGCATCCATCCAGATCATTGCCCGCCGAACAGGTTTGCCGTTTTTGTTAACCGGCAGCATTACCCCAACAAGGCCTGATAAGGCAACTCCGGCGATTTGATCAGCAAAATCACCTTGTGAGAGGCACTGTCTCACCGAGGATACGACAGCCTGCCAATAATTGTCAGCATCCTGTTCCGCGTATCCCGGCTTTGGGTGAAACAGTGGATGCTCATGTGAACCGTGCGCGACAATGGTACCGGTGACGGTGTCCAAAATGGATGCTTTGACGTTGGTAGTACCAATATCGATACCTAAAGTAAGATTACCTGCCATGTTGTTAACCCCTTATTATAGTTATTGTGTTTTAAGTTGTTTGCTGTACTTTTACACGATGTTCTTGTGTGAAACGGTCGATCATAACCACTAGGATCACGATTCCTCCAATAGCCATGTTCTGGTACCAAGTGTTAAGACCCCACATATTAAATACATTCAGCATAGTTGAAATTACCAACGCCCCGAGAAAAGCGCGATAAGGTGATCCCTTTCCACCAGACAGGCTAACACCGCCAACTACTGCAAAAGCAATTGCCGTAAGTTCAAAACCATAAGCCAGAGGTGCATCAACCGACTGCAACCTTGAAGTAAACAAAATACCAGCAAGGCCAGCACAAAAACCGCTGACACCAAAGGTGAAAACTACCCAGAACCGTGTGTTGATACCTGCTAGGCGAGCAGCATTTTCATCTCCACCGATCGCCATCAGACGACGTCCTACAATCGTATAGCGCAATACTAGTATCGCTATCACTG
>JAPKEA010000292.1 GCA_028822275.1 Planktomarina sp.
TTTAATGACGTAATGATACTGGCCGTTCAGGATGAACAAAATGGTAAGTAGCTCCTGAGTTATTGAAAACGCCAGAGTGGCCAATCTTATTTCATAAGATTAGCGTACCTTTGGTTGATGGCGAACATAAAGCTTAGGCAAGTAAAACAAGCAACCGATATCCAAGAACTCTGAGCGAGCTTTTTGTGGCGTTGACGGAATTACTGGATATTTATCTTACTTTCGGGTGTGATCAGTACTACCGATTAAACTGCACCGGCTGTTTTGAAAACAGCTGGTGCACAAAATACATGAAAAAAATGAGTTTAGGCTATGATCCAAAAGAAATAGTTGCGTGGCATGTGCTGGTCGATTCCCTTATAAGAAAGTCAAGTACTCTGCATTGCACCACTCAACCTGCAAAATCTTAATAAGATATATAAAAGGGAGCATGATGAACACCAATCAAATGCATTTTCTTTTTTAAGGTTTTTAGTGCCATTTTTATCCAATTTCCAAGGCATATCACTCTACATGGACTGCGACATGTTGGTTCAAGCCAACATAAATGAGCTTCTAGACGTCGCACTCAAAAATCAAGACAAAGCCAATCATGTTGCAACGCACGATTACGAACCAAAGAGCTATACAAAATATTTGGGTCAAAACAGTATTCTTATCCACCGAAAAATTGGTCAAGTGTAATTTTATGGAACTGTTCACACCCCTCGCACAAATTATTAAATGAAGATTATGTTGCAACCGCAGAGGCATCCACCCTACATAGGTTCCTATGGTTGGATGACAATCAAATTGGAGAACTAAGAGTGGAATTGGTTGGTTTGCTAGCGCAATATGAGAAAGATAGTCAAATAAAGGTAAAGAATATTCACTGGACCGTTGGCGGGCAGTATTTTGACGAATATAAAAATTCAGTCTTTTCTGAAGAATGGCGCCAAGTATATGATCGAACAGTTAGTTGCGAACAGTTGAAAAAGTCATAAGTATCAGGGCAATTGACGCTACTGGTACTACTAGAACCCAGATGAATAACCGGGCTATGCCAAGTGAGTGGCCGTGTCAGCTCACATTGCAAGACATCTTAAATGACCCCAAAGCACATGAGTGCGACGAAGGATGCCCACTACCATGACAATCCTAACTGAAAATGGCAATATTACTCATAAAAGGATTGAAAGAGACTTGATGTGAGTTGGTGGATTTCAACTTTTATGCGGCTTCTTATTGCGCTGAAATCTATTGAATACATTTTCATAAATTTTTGGAAATCAAATCTATGACCTCGATCCTGTTTCTAGCTGATTGTTCGATATAGGATTTTATTAAATCGAATAATTGATCTTTACTTATCTCTATATCATTGTTTTCATTTGGAATATCCCCAAAATTGGTTGCTTTTGGCATGTCAATTGTGAACTTTTCATCATGTTTCCAATCGTCAGCCTTCCAACACTCAAAAATCTTACAGCTACCGAACGTAGGAGAGCAAATTAAGACAACGCTTACTGCAGGAAATTGAATTGATACGGTATCTAAGACACCCTTCCACCAAAGTGGATCTCGAACAGTAATATGAGCATTCTCGTCATTTGGAAGCATTGCACTTGCTTTGTAACAAGCCACATTGAGTACAACTAACTTTTCTGCATGACTAAAGATATCGTTTAAAACCCCAAGTACATCTAAGGCAAAAATATGTTCCAGAACATCTATGCAAACTACACATTCCGACTTACTTCTTTGGTCAATATCTCGTGCAGGCTCGTATTTTTCTACTGAATCTAAAGAAAAGAAATCTTTAGCTGATTTTTTACTTTCATCGTCAAAGTCCTCTCGATCCCAGTCTGATCCCCCACTTCCATAATCAAGAACAGTTTTAATATTATTGATTTTAAGATGTGGGAGAATAATATGTCTAAATTTTGCTAGCTGAAACTTGTTGTAAGCGTCTTTTTCGACAATGCCATCCGTTCGGTTATACCCCTCATTAGCCATAAATGCATATAATTCAATTAACTTTTGCCCCTTTGTCGATAGTTCGAATTTTTCTGCCATTTCAAACCCTCTTCTTGAAAGGAGATGTACCAGTCTAGCAATCAGCGTTTTAGCTTAGATTAGTGCGGGGGCTTTGCCAACCGCTGATCCATTGTTTACCGAAGTCTATTTACCAGCCTTGGAGTATCGGCAGTTTGACGTAAAGCAACGAGCAGCCGTTAGTCAGGTTGTTGATAGAACCGGCAGCAATACATTCTGGAACGACAGGATAGACCAAGAGAATATCAATCTGACGTCCCCAGACGTATGACCGACAGGATAACGATCTAGCTGCCTTGATTGTAATTCTGAACGAGTGGGTCAAGGCAGGTGAAAGCCCATTTCTAGTCGGTCATCAAGGGCTGTGTGAGTTTCTCAGACGTAATCCAAGATTGGATCAGGATGTTGCAGTGGCCCACTTTGGGTCTTTGCCCGGCAGAAACGAATATGAGAAAAGATCAGTCATATTTATTACCGGCAGAAACCAACCGCCTTTAGACTATATGGACAGACAAGCCAGAGCCGCCTTTGGTAATTTAGGCGATCCATTATCACATAATAATCTGGTGGCTTTACCAACCGAGCAGGTGGAGTACTGGCTGTCTGACCGCAGTCCTCATAAGCCATTAGCTATTAACCGCAGTGTTTTCAGCAATCCACACACAGAAGCGATACAGAGCCAGATCAGGGAAGCAGAAACAGTACAAGCGATAGCAAGACTACGGATAGTACGAGCAGACTACCAAAAGCGGATATTCCTGCTGTCCAATCTACCCGTAGAAATGCCAGTGGATCATCTGATTGGCTTTAGCGAACTGATGCCAGATAAGTTGGAGATGGAGTTAATCACGCGAGGGGATATTCCGCTAACCCCTCTAGGTTTGGAGAAAATGCGGCCTGATCTTGGTTTGACTAAAGAGGCTATCAAATCAGACTACCGTAGATCAAAGGCAGATAATCCCAAACTTTTCTTAGCCTCATTACCAGCCCTAGTCAGAACCAGCACTATGATCGCCACCTTCAAAACAGGTAATAAACGCAAGACCAGTCACAGCCATCTATTCCTACCAAAGAATTATTCAGGTGATCCCACCATCTCAGTCTTCAACCACCACACCGTAGCAGAGGTATTATTATTGCTGGGACCTAGTTGGGGAGAGGGCAATGTGGAAGACCTACAGTTATCATTTCTGTTTGGGCCGGAAGATCAACATTAGGTTTTTGGGTTAATTAGGCCACTGGAGGGTCAGGTTCCTATAATACTCTATAGCACTTTGGCCCTTTAAAGATCAGATAACGGTCAGCTAACCCTAAACTGACGTAGAACTGGTTTCCATACTCACAGTCCTGATCTCTGGCAAAGGCCATGTATATATATCCGTGACACCCCCAGAGGCCCATGCCGTGGCCCCATAATCCAGCATTAACAAGATTCCGGGATTATAGGCATCAGTAAGGGCTTGTCGTTACAGCATCAAGGTTAGCTTCAAGCGTACATCCAGCCGCCACCCACTGCCAGCATAAGAAACTGCCACATAGGGTTATACAGGCTGCTACAGCAACTTGCAGAACTTATAGTACCAATCTCAGGTCAGGCTCATATAGGGTATCCGAGTATAGGCCTCGGCACTCGCCCCCCAGCCTTTCATCTTCAGACCTCAAACCATAACCAGTGTACAAACTCGTGAACAAACCTGACGCTTGAATATGAACTGTAAGCCTAGATATCCTATATTTTGTTGAGACTTATGCTTAGCTTGGCTCAGGACAACGGCGTAGACCCTCATTCACCTGCTCCAAAAAACTCCCGCCACCGAAAGATCTAAATCACTTTCGGTGGCGGGAGTGTCTTGCGACTTAAATTCGCCAAAGGCCTGCGCCCTTAGATGACCCATGGGGTCCTAAAGGCCACAGTGCCGTGTTTGCGGTC
>JAPKEA010000293.1 GCA_028822275.1 Planktomarina sp.
TCCTGTATCGAAAACCCGCCGGACATTGTTGGCCGAAGCCCGTGATATTTTGTTGCAGCACAGGCCTGCAGATACGCCGGTAATGCTTGCCAGCTCTTTAGGTCGGCCTGAGGAGAATGTGCGCTATCGACGCCTGGCTGATTTAAAAGTTGATGAGGTTGATATGTTAACCGTTGTTCTGATTGGTTCTTCTAATTCACGGCTTGCTCAGTTGGGTGAGGGGCCGCGCATGTTCACGCCACGTGGTTATGCCCGCAAAATTGATGGTGATTTAGCCAAACATAATACGAGTAATGAAATATGACTGTATATTTCATAGGTGCAGGCCCAGGTGACCCGGAACTACTCACTCTCAAAGCTGCTCGGATTATTGGGCAATGTCCTGTGTGCCTCTATGCTGGTTCTCTTGTTCCTGCCGAAGTTGTGGGCTGTGCGCCGGAAGGCGCTAAAGTACTTGATACAGCTTCTATGAACCTTGATGAAACCCATGCCGAGATTTTGGAGGCGCAGGCACAGGGAAAAGATGTGGCCCGTGTGCATTCGGGTGACCCTTCACTATATGGTGCAATTGCAGAGCAAATTCGCAGGCTGCGTACTGATGGTATTAAATATGAAATTATACCAGGCGTGCCTGCATATGCTGCCGTTGCCGCCGCTCTTAAGCAAGAACTGACCATTCCAGAGGTTGCACAGTCTATTGTTTTGACTCGCATGTCGATGAAATCAACATCGATGCCGGCCGGTGAAACATTGGAGAATTTTGCGATTTCAGGGGCTACGCTCGTTATTCATCTCGCAATTCGAAATATGCGTGAAATTGAACGGGTTCTGATTCCCCATTATGGTGAAGACTGCCCTGTAGTCGTTGCGTATAGGGCGAGTTGGCCTGACCAAATTATAATTCGCGGCATCTTGAGTGATATTCGCAAAAAAGTGAGAGATGCTAAAATTACGCGTACTGCTCTTATTTTAGTTGGTCCGGCTTTGAATGAGCAACAAGATTTTGTAGATTCAGCCCTTTATGATCCAGATATAGAGCACATCCTGCGAAATCGGAAAACATGATTTGAGTAGTCGTTGGAATAAAATTTTTTAGTTACCCATGGCTACCTTGACGGAGGTATAATTCCGGATCACGCTTAATACAGGGGGCGCACTTGATGACCACATTTGTATCGAAAGAAGTAGCTGACGGCTTGGAAGTCGCACGCAAAAATGCCTTGAGGAAAAAAAGTCGACTGCGGGTGCGGGCTGGGTCCAATACATTGACCATACTTAAGTACTGGGACAATGGCTTTACGGTTGATACGGAAGATGCACCACAATTGCGAGGTTTAGTCGAACTCTATGATGGCACACTTCATCTATACCAATGTCTGATAATTGCATCGTCGGAAGATGGTGACGAGATGCATTATGAATTCAAACGCAATACGCTGGCTGTCGAGAGCGCGCCGCTTGATTTCGTGCGTGAGGTGGATGCTCCAATTGCGTTGATCAGTCATAGTTAAAAATATTTTTACCTGATAATGCCTATCAAAATTATTGTAGATCACTGAATGCCACTTTCATATTATCCACTGCTTTTAATATATCTGTGCGGGTCATTCCGATGTTAAAGCGTAAAAAGGTTTCACCGCCTGTTCCGAATGTTGGGCCGTGATTAGTTGCAATCTTTGCCTTTTCTTGTACTCGTTTTATAACTTCCTCTAGGGACATTCCGGTGTCTGAGAAATCTACCCAAGCCAGATACGTGGCCTCAAGAGGCATGGATTTCACTCCTGGAATAGAATTCATACCCTCTTCAAAGATTTTCTTATTTTCCCCAAGGTATTTCATTAGATCATCAACCCAAATAGCACCCTCTGGCGAATAGGCCTCTGTGGTCATATGTAATCCAAATGAGTTTGGAGAGATACCAAGTGCAGCAGTACGTTGCGAAAATTTAGACTGCAATTTAGAGTTTTCGATAATCACATTGCCAGTGTGACCTCCTGCAATATTAAAGGTCTTCGTGGCTGCCGTCATCATGATCAATCGATCGCTAATTCCGTCGATCAACGCCATAGGAGTATGGTGGACACCGTACGTCAGATCATGGTGGATTTCATCACTGACCAAAATCAGATCATGGCGGATGGCGAAGTCGGCGACTTTTTGTAATTCCTCAAGTGACCAAACTCTACCGCCGGGGTTGTGTGGTGAGCAAAGCACTATCATCTTGGCGTTGTCAGGAACTGAGGCATCGTAAGCTTTAAAGTCCATCTCATATCGGCCATTATTATTTACTAAAGGCATCTCGATGACTTCACGGTTGTTGGCTAAGATGACTTTTGCAAATGAATGGTACACTGGCGTGAACAAAATTACCCCATCATTGGGATTGGTGAAAGCGTCAATGCACATTGCAGTGCCATGAACCAGGCCATGGGTGGTGAAGACGCCTTCTCTGGGAATGTCCCAGTTATGACGGTTTTTCATCCACCACTCAATTGCGTTAAGATATTTAGTTTCGTCGCCAAAATAGCCATAAATGCCATGATCCAACATTTTGCTGAGCCCGTCTTGGATAACTTGTGGTGGTCTGAAATCCATATCTGCCACCCACATAGCGAGACCGTCTTCAGCGGAAACCCCATAAATCGACTCCATCATATCCCATTTTGAAGAATTCGAATCCCGGCGATCAATTTTTTCATCAAAGGTCATAAAATATCCTAGTTTAGTTTTTTGGAAAGTTACCTACGCCTCACACGGGATCAAGCACGAATTGGACTGATTTGCCACTATGCAAAAAAAAGTGATGATTTTGATCATTTAGCAATTTTTAAGGGATAGAGGTCAAAGAAATTTCCCCAGTAGCAATTGCAGAGAGAGACTGCATTGAATAATAGGTATATCATGACGATACGCAAGATTTTGATACACCCCGATGCCCGCTTAAAGAAAAAAGCAGCTCCTGTGACTGAGGTTACCTCTTCCATTGAGCTGCTAGCAGAAGATATGATTGAGACCATGTACGACGCGCCAGGCATTGGTCTGGCAGCGCCACAAATCGGGGTGATGACTCGTATTTTCGTGATGGACTGTGTCAAAGATGAGGGCGAAGCGCCTAGGCCGATGGTTCTTATGAATCCTGAAATTACCTGGGCGTCAGATGAAATTAGTAGCTATGAAGAGGGCTGTCTATCCATTCCTGAACAATATGGCGACGTTCAACGGCCTGCTGAAGTTGAGATGCATTGGATGGGACTAGATGGGCAGTTGCACCAAGAGCGGTTCAATGGGCTTTGGGCTACATGTGTGCAACATGAATTGGATCACTTGAATGGAAAGCTGTTCATTGATTATCTGAAACCCCTCCGTCGACAAATGATTACTCGTAAAATGCAGAAACTGAAACGTGAAACGGCCCGCAAATGATCCGCGCTACAGTTCCTTGGCCACATGCTTGCTTGACGGCTGTTGCTGCCCCAGTTGAAGTGGTGACATCAGAAATTCTGGATATTTGGCAAAATATGATTTCTGTCATGGAGGCAATGCCTGGTGTGGGCCTTGCGGCACCTCAGCTAGGCATTGGAAAGCGCCTTGCAGTTGTTGATGCTTCTAAGTCTCGGGGGCGAGTTTTACGGATGGCCAACCCGCAGGTTTTACATGTGTCAAACAAAATAGAATTTGGCGAAGAAGCTAGTCCCAATCTGCCTTTTGTCTCGGCTCAAGTGGAACGCCCCCGTGGCATTACTGTGCGTTATATCGACGAGTATGGTGAGCTACAGGAAAAAGATTTGATTCATCTTTGGGCACGTTCGACACTACACCAAATAGATCACCTGAATGGTCTGATGTATTTCGACAAACTGTCAAAACTTAAACGTGATATGTTACTTAAAAAGGCACGAAAACTATGCGCATAGTTTTCATGGGGACGCCTGAATTTTCGGTTACAGTTCTAAAGAATTTGGC
>JAPKEA010000294.1 GCA_028822275.1 Planktomarina sp.
GGTGCACCTGACCTATCCAGGACCTCTGCAGGCTGCTCAAGTAGGCTGAACATCTCACTCATATCTACCAATGCTTGCCGAGTTTCACGATATACAAACCCAAGGAAATTAAGAGGCATCATCACCTGCATAATAAATGCATTTACGGTCACAAAGTCACCCACACTAGCCTTTCCAGATGAGACCTCTAGCGCAGACATAATCATCACTACCACAAGAGCTGAATTGATGATCAAAGCCTGGCCAATATTGATGACACCTAAGGAATATGAGGTCTTTAAAGCCGCTACCTCATAACCCGCCATAGCTTTATCATAGCGATTAGCCTCACGAGTTTCCGCGCCAAAATACTTAACAGTTTCAAAGTTAAGTAGGCTATCGATCGCCTTTTGATTCGCGTCGTTGTCTTGATCATTCATTTCTTTACGAATTTTAACCCGCCACTCTGTAACCACGAAAGTGAACCAGACGTACGCTATAACAGCCACCGCAATGACGCTAACGTAACGAGCGTCATAAAACGCTGCCAATGCTACCGTAATCATTACCAACTGGAGTGCCAAAGGTCCGATTGAGAACAATAGGAACCGTAATAAAAATGCTACCCCTTTTACACCACGCTCCATCACCCGGCTCAAACCACCTGTTTTACGGCTTATGTGATAGCGCAAAGAGAGCGCATGGATATGCTGGAAAGTCTCAAGACCAACCTTACGAAGCGCGCGTTGACCAACTTTTGCAAAGACCACATCACGTATCTGTAGAAACCCACTTTCCAAAATCCGCGATATCCCGTAGGCCAAAGTCAGTCCAACAGCGCCCAGCATGAAGCTTTGGCTCAGCCAATTTGAATTTCCTGCTAATGCGTCTACAGCACTACCTAAAATCATAGGCGTAGCAACCGCCACCAGCTTGGCTAAAACCAAGCTCGTTAAAGCTATTACCACTCTCCATTTAAGGCCAGGTTGACCTTTTGGCCACAAATATGGGACCACGCGCGCAACAACGCGAATTTCTACCCTGCGTCCCTCTGTTTCTTTTATAGTGCCAAGACTTTTCATTTTACTGAAATAGGGCTTAAAGTTAAAAATGTAAGCTCAATCAATCTGGCAGTTCAAAAACTTGACCTGGGTAAATAAGATCAGGGTCTCGGATACGCTCTTTATTTGCCTCGAACACTTTGAAGTATTCGATGCCTTTTCCATAACGCTCTTTAGCAATTGCCCAAAGAGTTGATCCAGGCTGAACCGTTTGAACGCGAAACCTGACCGCTGGGGCGCCAAAGTCCGCCGCACCACCAATTAGGTTATCACCACCCATGGCTTTAATCCCACTGACTTGTACATCATTAAAGGCGCCTAAAAGATTTGAGAGTTCATTCACTTGACCTTGAACATCAATAGGGGACTTATCAAAAACTGCAGACTGCGGCTCAACGACAATGGGACCTGAGTTCAATATTTCAGCAATATCAGCCGGATCTTCGCGCTTGAAAGGAGACTCAGCACGAGATGTAACTTCCCCAGATTCATTCAATTCATCCACGCGCAAAGTGTAAATACCTACATCGATGTCGACCAAATCAGCTGACCAGTGCCCACTAGGCTTAATTCTAGAAGTTGTGATTGCTTGATTGTCTAAATATACCCGCACAAACCCAGTACCGACTGCCCGGCCACCGACCCGCACGCTACCGTCCAAATTATATGAAATTGTATCCAAAACAACAGCTAGAATTGGGCCTTGTCCACCCGCAGAGGTAATTACACGCACGCCTTGCTTGTCCGCCAAAATAATGGCCGGTGACTGCACCTCAGCGGAAATTATAGGCACAATTTCCGTATCAGTTTTTTCGAGTGAATCTATCTTATTGGGAAAAGTTGCTTCAGAGCCCTTAACACTTGCAGTTTCAGGATCCTCAATTGGTTTTTCTGCAACAAAGACGGGTGTGCGTGGCTTCAAAAAGATAACAGCATCTGACATAACTCTCTCATCAATATCGGCTGGATATAGCTCCAGTCGCAATTCTTGAGAGCTAGCCGACGGTGGCAATTCTACAAATATGACAAATTCACCACTTCCGTCTAAGTCCGAACGCGACTCTGGCATAGATACCCCATCCAAATTTAGAAGCACATACCCCTCGCCATTAGCTTTTCCCGAAATTACGGAGAAGCCGTTTACTTCAATACGTACAATGTCGAACGTAGGTGCTAAAAGACCAGTAGTTTGGGAGATTATGGGGGCATCTTCCATTTCAACAGCGCTCTGGTTTACAACAACATCTTGATCAATATCTGAAGATTTGACGCTAGAAGCGCCTGCCCCTTTAGCACTTGATGTACCACTATCAATATTATTTAATGCTGAAACACTACTATCTTGAGCTTCAGTTTTCTCCACTGTGGCCTCTGAAGGCTCATCACTTTTATTACTTTCGTTTTCTTCAGCGACATCTCGATCTATATCTGAGGGCTCAGTGCGTTTAGCCATTGATGTATTACTATTAATGACTTTTGATGAATCAGAACCACCATCTACGACTTTAGCTTTCTCCAGGGTAGTTTCTGAAACCTCATCCGTTTTGTTATTTTGGTCTCCGCTAGCTACATCATCAGCCATGGTACCAATGGAGGTATTTAATTTTTTTTCTTGTTCATCAGCAAAATCCAGATCAGCCCCTACCACTTCGACAACGGTGAGTGGTTCAGTTTGTAATGCAGCGCGGATATTTGGGTAGAACCACCAAATAAGACCCATACCAATTAATACAGCCCAGATTACAGAATAAACTCTTTCTTGGCGCACATTGATTTTTTTTTCTGAGTTATCAGATTCAGGCATTGGTTTGTATTCCCCCATATTTTATAGCATGCTATCAGGCAAATGGCACCTGTCCAGCATGAACTGAGAGATTTACCTTATGAATAAATCAATTTGCGTATTTTGCGGGGCTCGCAGTGGAAATAATACTTCTTTTGTCACCGCTGCAGTCAAAATGGGACATATGATTGCAAAGAATAAATGGCGTTTAGTCTATGGGGCAGGCGACGTTGGCCTTATGGGTGCCGTTGCATCCAGCACTCAGGAGAAAGGGGGCACTACATTTGGAGTTATCCCCGAGCACCTACTACAACGCGAAGTCGAAAAATGTGATTTGGATCAATTCATAATTACAGATAACATGCACAGCCGAAAAAAGATTATGTTCACAAATAGTGATGCTGTTGTTCTCTTGCCCGGAGGCGTAGGCTCACTTGACGAGTTTTTTGAGGTACTGACATGGGCGCAACTAGGGATACACAATAGGCCAATAATTGTGGCAAATATAAGGGGATATTGGCAACCAATGCTCGACATGATCAATCACATGATTACGTCAGATTTCGTAAACCCAAGCCTACTGAAATTAATTCAAGTCGTCGATACGGTAGCAGATGCAGAACGCGTTTTGCGCTCTTGCCTGAAAACTGCCACAGAATAAAACGCTAGGGCCATCCAGATAAGGGCAATCGTGATAACATGCCATCCTGTCAATATCTCGTTCAACAAGACTACCGCACAGAAAAACTGTAGAATCGGATTTAGATATTGTACTAGCCCGACCGTTGCCATCCGCACGGTTTGGGTTGCATATGTCATTAAAATCAGGGGTCCAGCCGTTATCACACCAGAGAACATTAGTAATAGTAAAGTTGGAAGATTGGGAATATTCCCCTCCCAGCACAAATACCCAATTGCCATAGGCAAAAGCAAAACAACCTCCAAAGTGACTGAAACGATCGAATCCACCTTAATAATTCGTTTTAAAAGACCGTAGATTCCAAATGTTATGGAGATAATTATTGCAAGCCAGGGTGGTGTTCCCAGTCCAAACGTTAAAATCAACACCGCAATAACTGCTAGCCCAACAGAAATCCATTGCAATATGGATAACGTTTCGCGAAAAACCACTAAGC
>JAPKEA010000295.1 GCA_028822275.1 Planktomarina sp.
AAAATCATCCTAAATAAAAATCTAGTCGTCAGCACGGGGTAAAGCTTCGATGACCACAAATGCCTGAGCCCATGGATGATCATCAGTTAACGTACAATGAATAATTGCCCTGTGCCCTTCGGGAGTCATCTCAGTCAGCCGTTCCGCGGCCCAGCCTGTAACAGCCATTATAGGTTGGCCACTACTTAAGTTGGTGACGCCCATATCTTTCCAACTTATTCCCATCGCAAGGCCTGTACCAAGAGCTTTGGAGCATGCTTCTTTCGCAGCCCATCTTTTCGCATAAGTACCAACGACATCTTTGCGAGCCTCAGCTTTAATTTGCTCAACCTCCGTGAAAACCCTATTTTTAAACCTTGCCCCAAACCGATCAATCGTGCCTTGAATGCGCTCAATATTAGCGAGATCTGTGCCAATTCCCAAAATCAATTTCGCGCATCCTGCATCAGTTTACGCATTTTAGCGATCACGGCTTCAAGTCCAATGAAAACAGACTCACCTATTAGAAAGTGACCTATATTAAGTTCAGCAATCTCGGGCAAAGCAGCAAGTGGTCCAACGTTGTCAAAATTCAGCCCATGACCTCCGTGTACTTCCAGACCTAAATTATAGGCAAAGGCCGCACAATGTTTGATACGTTCTAATTCTGCATCAGCTGCGACAACATTACCCTCAGTATGAAAGTCACAATAGGCGCCTGTGTGCAGCTCTACAGTCGTTGCACCAACTCGAAAAGAGGCCTCCAATTGACGCTCATCCGCAGCTACAAACAAAGAGACCCGGCATCCAGCGTCGGCCAAAGGCGAAATAAACTCTTTTAAACGAGCTTGATCACCGGCAACCTCCAAACCACCCTCAGTGGTTCGCTCCTCTCGTTTTTCTGGAACTAGGCAGACCGCATGGGGCTTTAGACCCAAAGCAATAGCCTGCATTTCAGCTGTTGCAGCCATCTCAAAGTTGAGAGGCGTTTTGATCTGTTCCATTATGTCTTTAATATCCGAATCACGAATGTGGCGACGATCTTCACGCAAGTGTGCTGTAATACCATCCGCACCCGCGGCCTCTGCCAAAAGAGCAGCCCGCACAGGGTCAGGGTAGGCGCCACCACGCGCATTACGCAGTGTGGCGACATGATCGATATTTACACCAAGACGTTGATTTAATAACATTTAAAGTCTTTCAATTTAGAAAGGTCAACGACCCACCCCCTCATCGCGCTTATTCTGCGCCTTTTTACGCAGCGCTATTAATTTACTACTCAACAAACCTTTGCGGCGGTTTTTATAAGCTCTTATTGTTGGAGCCGACAGAAAATAAGCTAGTAGTCCAGCAATTATACCCACAGGTATACTACCAACCAACCACGGAAAAAATACAGTATCCCAAAATTCTAAAAGATAGGTCCAGTCCGCCACTGAAACTGTGAACACAGCCGTGAAATTGAACCATAGCTCCTGCAAAGCTTGGTAAAACATTTGACCAAATCCACCATGTACATTCACCTGCACACTTTTACCCAATATAGCATATCCAGCCCCTACTGAAGTGGCACCAATCGGGATATAGGTCAAAGGGTTACCAAAAAACGTTCCCAAAAGTGCAGCAATTACAGATCCTCGCATCAAGAGTGCCACAGCTGCCGCAACCAAAAAATGTAAGCCGTAGAATGGGCTAAAAGCTGCAAACACCCCAACTGCAATGCCACGTGCAATTTGTTCAGGCGTTCCGGGAAGGCGGGTCAGTCGATGTTTAACGTAGAGATAGGCACGGCTCCAGCCACCCTTTGGGTAAACTACTTCCCAAACGGCTCTGGCTACTCCGCGTCGGTCACGGCGTCTAAATACCAAAGTGTATCCTATTCAACTTCTAATGCCTCATTCTCACGGCCAAGTTGCAAGTCATTGTGTCGGTTTACTTCCGCCACATCATTCTCTGCTTCCAAAGCTGTAAGCACCATGTGCAATTGTGCCACGTCCCGCAATTCTAATTCTACCATCAATTTAAAATAATCTGGCTTGCGCTCAATGAATTTCATATCTGAGATATTTGCTTTTTGATCTCCGATCAAAGCACAAATATGCCCCATAACACCCGCTCCATTGCGTATTGTTACCATAATTTGGACTGGATGAATAACGGCGTGTTGCCCGTCTTGCCAATGCAGATCCAGCCATCGGTCCATTTGATCTTCATAACTCTGCAAGTTAGGGCAGTTGATTGTATGTACGACGACTCCTTTGCCACGAAACGTAATTCCAACAATCCGCTCGCCCGGCAAGGGATGGCAACACGCTGCATGTTGAAAATTCTGGCCCAGCTCGAGGCCCACCACAGCGCGTTCGGCCCCTACCTCGTCAGTGGCATCCAGCTTAAGGTTTGGATAAAGCACCGCTACAACTTCGCGCGACGTGATTTCAGCACTACCAAGGCGTGCTAATAGTTCAGACCTATCAGGCAGGCCCATTTGCTTGGCTGCGGTACTTAAGGCACGATCAGTAGCCTTCTTATTTACATTCTCAAAAGCAACGCGAGCAAGTTCACGACCTAGATTAACGAACCGTTCGCGGTCTACCTCACGTAAACTACGTCTTATTGCAGTTTTTGCACGGCCCGTTGCTGCAATCCCAATCCAACTCGCAGGAGGCGTTTGGCCTTCAGCGGTAATGATTTGAACAGATTGACCATTCCGCAGGCGGGTCCACAAAGGCACCCGTATTCCGTCAACCTTAGCAGAAACACATGCAGATCCAATCCTTGTGTGAATGGCATAGGCAAAATCAATGGGCGTCGCGCCACGTGGTAGCTTGATAACTTCACCTTTTGGAGTGAAGCAAAAAACTTGATCATTATACATTTCTAAACGTACCGCTTCAAGGAACTCACCATGATCCCCCTCACTACCAAACTGCTCGGTTAGGGATGCAATCCAAGCAGAGGGATCAAGCGCAAAGGGGTTATTCTCACGCTCACCATCCCGATAAGACCATGTAGCAGCTGCACCTTTTTCAGCAACTTGGTGCATCGCCTTAGTACGAATCTGTACTTCAACACGACGAGCGTTACGTCCTGAAACAGTTGTATGAATACTGCGGTAGCCATTCGACTTTGGTTGGCTAATATAATCTTTAAACCGACCAGGAACAGCACGCCATCGCTGATGAATTAGGCCAAGTGTTTTGTAACAATCAGCTTCATCTTCAACTATAACACGGAAGCCGTAAATATCCGAAAGCCGTGAAAATGAAAGCTGTTTTGTCTGCATCTTACGCCAAATAGAGTAAGGCTTTTTCGCACGGCCAGAGACCTCCACATCAATTTTGGCCCTACCCGTCTCTTCAAGCAAATCAGCTTCAATCTGCTGGACAACGTCGCCAGTTTCATTCTGTAACTTAATGAACCTACGTATGATGGATTGACGACCTTCAGAGTTCAAAACTTGAAACGCAAGGTCTTCCAGTTCTTCGCGAAGCCAATGCATCCCCATACGTCCAGCTAGAGGAGCATAAATATCCATTGTTTCGCGAGCTTTTTGTTCTTGCTTTTCTGGCCGCATCGACCGGATCGTGCGCATATTATGAAGCCTGTCCGCTAGTTTCACTAAAGTCACACGAACATCTTTCGATGTCGCCATGATCAGCTTACGAAAATTCTCAGCTTGCTTTGTCTCAGTAGAAGAAAGCTGAAGATTTGTAAGTTTGGTGACGCCGTCGACTAGGTTGGCAATCTCAAACGAAAATTCTCGCTCAACATCCGAAAAGCTTGCTTTTGTATCTTCAATTGTGTCGTGCAAAAGAGCCGTGATAATTGTGGCATCATCAAGATGCTGATCGGCCAGCACAACGCCAACCTCCACAGGATGCGTGTAGTAAGGTTCACCCGAACGGCGAAACTGACCGTCGTGCATTTCTTTGCAGTAATTGTACGCTTTGGT
>JAPKEA010000296.1 GCA_028822275.1 Planktomarina sp.
CAAGTATTTTCTAATGTCGTTTAAAGATAATTCGGGCGGGGATATTCCCGCCCTCATTTTCAGACCCAGGCATCAAGATCGCCTGAGAAAATTTCCCTAATGGTTAGGGACCCCGCGGCAAACTTCTCTATTAAGTTAGAAACTAATGAGCCTCAGTTAGTAGCTCTTGGCTGGCAATCTTTTTTTGCAGATCAGATTACATCTCTCAACAAAGAAACCGCCATCCCTGTTCGTGTTACTCAAGTACACCGTAATACGATAAACATCATGGGAGTTGATATTGACCGCAAAATTCCAGCTGTGCTGGAAGTGGCTGTTGGCGATTGGTTGTTGTTGGACACAGACAATCCAAGGAACAGTCTCATCCTTAAACGGAAAAGTTTAGTTAAACGACGCGCCCCTGGGCATGATCGTAAAGAACAATTAATTGCAGCCAATCTGGACACCGCGTTTATCGTCTCGTCGTGCAATCAGGACTTTAATATAGCGCGTCTAGAGCGTTATGTTGCTATGGCGCATGACGCTGAAGTCGCTCCCGTTATTATTTTAACAAAAAATGATCTCAGTGATGACCCACAAAGCTATGCAACGCGGGCCTCGTCAATCTCATCTCGCGTCCCTGTGATTTGTTTGGATGGTCGTCATAGCCAAGCGTGTTTGCAACTCGCACCTTGGTGCGCACTGGGGCAAACGGTCGCTTTTCTTGGATCCTCAGGAGTCGGGAAGTCCACCTTAGCAAACACTTTGTCGGGCAATAACGACATTGAGACGCAAGACGTCCGTGCGGCCGATGACCGTGGGCGACACACAACAACACGCCGACAATTGTATATCTTGGAGGGAGGCTGTGCTATCGTCGACACTCCAGGAATGCGCGAGTTGCAACTCACCGATGTTGCCGTTGGGTTGAAAGAAACATTCGCTGACTTGCATGCGTTGACGCAAAGCTGCCGGTTCAACGATTGCGCACACGACAAAGAGCCAGGATGCGCAATTATAGCCGCAATCAAGAGCAAAGAAATTGACGTGGCAAGGGTACAGCGGTGGGTTAAACTAGTGACCGAAGATCAAGAGAATACGAGTGCGCTGGCCCAAAAGAGTTACCGTGATAAAGGCCGCAGTAAACTCACCAAAGGCAAGAAAAAAGGTCATAAATAGAGCTTAGCCTTTTGAATTAGGAAGTCTTGCTTACTTTCCCATATAGCCTCTCAATCGCCCTCAAGGCAGGCCAAGCATATCCATATTTGATCTCATCCATGGCTACAAAGCCATCCTGTGGTGGCACACGTGATAGGCCCGCGGTTAAACAGGTCCAACTGCAATGCAACTGGCATTATGTGTAAAGCCCCGTCAAATATTAGAGCTCAAAAGGTATTTTGAGGTTTACAGGCTTTGCTATCAGAACATTGCATTACGATCCAAGTAATTTCCGGGAGAATTCACTGAAAATCGTTCTAAATCCATTTGAAAATATAAATTCTATGATCGTAGTGCCTCAGCCCTGCCACCCACATCTCAACCCTCCCTTGGCCAAAGCCAAACTCTTGTTATCTTCTGAGGGAATTACAAAAAATCCACTTAAACCTCACAAAGAATTTGCTCAGTTTCCCCAAATCTTAGGGAGCCTACAAGTAATACGCTTCATATTTCACATGTATAACCAAGATAAAAATCCCCCTAAGAGACACTCAGCCATGCGCGTAAAGCGTCGTTAGTCTCTTTTGGCTGTTCCAAAGTTGGAAAATGTGCCGCATTTTCGATAACTTTCAAATGCGCTGTCTCAATCAGTTCTGCAATAAACTCATGTCTTTTTGGCAGGTAGAATGGATCTTGTGCCCCGCATAAGATCAAGGTCGGGCATTTAATTTTGCGAAGTAAAGCCTGCTGATCTCGACGACGCTGCATAGCACGCGATTGTCTAACAAAGGCCAATGTCCCAAGGGATATCGCCATATCAAAAATCAGCTTCGAAATATTTTCTTTGAATTGTGTATCAGCCAAATATCCCAGGCCTAGCTCTACGTGCATCGCTTTTTCTAGATTTCCCGCACGTGCTAAGACTATTAACGGCTCACGTTCAGCAGCCCTTATCGGGGCTTCTTGCATGGTGTTCGTATCCATCAGGCACAAACGGCTCACACGGTCGGGTGCGCGCCTTACAATTTCCATAGCAACCATGCCACCCATTCCCAGTCCACATAGCGCGAAACGGTGCGGCGTGACATCAAGAATTCCACTGGCAATCTCCTCGATACGCTCACCTATATGGATTGGCGCAACCATCACGGCATGCGCGTGAGACAAGCCATCAATTTGTGGTGCAAACAAGCGCGCATCACACATTAGTTCAGGTAAGAATACAATTGGTTCAGATATCATGAGACGTTTGTTGCAAGTTTCACAGTCTGTGCCAAGTCACATAGCAGATTATTGCTGTTTTTACCCAATTTTCTCAACCTCTGTTAACGCCATCCCATTGAAACTTAGAATTTTCAGTCACAGTTGGAGGCATAACTATCTTTTCAACGCGTTGCTTTAAAACACGAGAGTCAAACCAACCAATACTCAGGTTAAAACTACCTCAAGTATTTATCACAGAATTCATTTGCAAATTTGACTGCTATTTCTGTTTGGTTAGGGTTCATAAGATCACCAACCAAAAGATGTCCATGTGGATCATCCCCACTAGGAAGTCGAAGCTGCGCAGTGGGCCCAGACCAGCGCTGTAAAAGGCGATGTGTTTTTTGTGCCGACACTACCTGATCCTCGTGGCAGTATATCACTGCTAAAGGAACTTGGAATTTTTTGCACCGCAATTTTGCTGCATCTTTAACTGCATCCATCATCGTGAAAACAGCGTGGATGCTGTAGGTTAGTGTCCAATAGGCATTATGAGCGGCGCTACGTGGCTCGCTTTGGCGCACACTTCCAAGAACCCATGGACCCCAAACTCGAATGCCCGGCAGCTGTAATACAGTGTTCAGCCAGCGCTTCGTTAAGCCGAAATTTGGGGATACAAATACACAGGCAGCAATTTGATTTTGGCTTTCGTTAAGTGCGCGCAAAACCAATGGCGCGCCTGTTGAGCAGGCAATAACAACCACTTTTCGACCAATTCTTCGGCCAACCTGCAAGGCTTCCTCTGTATCCGCACGCCAATCAGCGAGACGCGCCAGCCCCATAGCAGCACTATTTTGCCCATGCCCAGTTAGTCGAGTGAAATATAGATTTGCCCCTAGATGTTTTGCAACTTGGTCAGGAAAAGGACGAAGCTCTTCAGAGCTTGCCGAAAACCCATGAATAAAAACGACTGAAATATCCTGCTGTTGACCTGAACGATCTGCCCACAAAACGCGTTTGCGCATTTGGCTGCTCAAAGACGGAACCTGCGCTTCCTGATCCGCAAGCCAAGTTGTGATATTTTCTACGATTGGTACCATTAAAGATTTAACTCAGTGTTTTGGCAGCAAGTGGCTTGTAAAAAACGATAATCAAAAGTGCTGCGACCATCAAAATAGCAGCTGGAATTAACGTGACACTGACGTGTAGTGCTGCGACCGCATCTGGGAGTTGTTCCACATAGCCTTTAGTAGTCTCACGCCAGCCATAAGATCCTAAAATTGTAGCGAGCAATAAAGGAGCAAATGCATTCGCAACCTTTTGTCCAAATAACCAAAGTCCAGAGAATGCGCCTTCTATGGCTTCGCCACTTTGAGCGCGCGTTACATCCATCAAGTCGGGATACATCGCCCAGGGTATTTGTTGGTAGGAACCATTGGCCATGCCTGCCAAAACAAACAACCCAGCAATTGCCGTTAAATTAACAGATGGCATTGCAGAATAAAGGACTGCCAACACAAAAACATAAAATACCAAACCCCAGACCAAAGCTATGATTTTCCCGAGATTTTTACTGGCCCAAACC
>JAPKEA010000297.1 GCA_028822275.1 Planktomarina sp.
GCAGTGTCGTAGGAATCTTTTTTAATACCGAGTTGATCTCATTAACGGCTTGTTTGTAATCTTGTTGACCTTGTGCCAGCTCATTAATGCTCGACGCTTTTACGCCATTATTTGCCTCGATGGCCCTTAGCGGGTCTACCTTAGGAGCCACTGATGAGGGAACATTGGCGCTAGGCACTCTTTTTACGCTGGCTGAAATTGTCGGCACAACATTAATTTCACTAGTAGACATCATTTATCTCACTCTGCATCGTGGGCCTGAACTTACAAGCCTCAATGCCGCTTATCAATAAAAGCGGCTGGAAGTTTTCTTCATCTAATACCCTATCGACAAGATATTCTTAAACTTTAATTCTTTCGTACTATATTTTTAACCGCATTGCCTCGCTAACTATAATAAAGGGTATACTGCTGTCCAACTAGCTGGTTACCATAATTATCGTTGCTCCAATTATTATGATTCAATCTGTCAATCGGGTTACCCAAACTATAGATTACTTCATCGACGTTATTGGTCGGGCGGTATCATGGTTAACGCTTGCTATGGTAATTACTATGTTGGTTGTGGTTGTCAGTAGATACTTTTTGCAGATTGGCTCCATAGCGTTGCAAGAGTCTGTGACCTACCTTCATTCGACCGTTTTTTTACTGGGTATCGGATACACCCTTCAACACGGGGGACATGTTCGAGTAGATATTTTTTACCGTAATTTTTCTGTAAAGCGCAAAGCGATAGTAGATCTTTTGGGGAGTATTCTGTTTTTACTACCCGTTAGTGGTCTAATTTTTTACAGTAGCTGGGACTACGTTATGGCTAGTTGGGCCATTGGCGAGACATCTGCTGAAAATAATGGCTTACCTTTTGTATATGCTCTAAAGACTTTGATGCTACTAATGCCTGCGACATTGTTGTTACAAGGTGTTGCCGAGACTTTGAGAAATGCAATGCGCCTTAGTGGGCAGGTGAATCTTCATGAGGCCGAAGCCGGTAACAACATCTCTGCTAGCCATGAGCCGGCACTCTAGTGGCTGAGCTGATCCCTTTTATTATGTTTCTGGCGGCATGCCTGGTTCTGATGGCAGGGTATCCAGTGGCGCTATCTCTAGCGGGTACGGCTTTATTATTCGCGTTGGTGGGCTCTGTCACTGGCCACTTTGACACTGCGTTCCTGATGGCGCTACCCAACAGGCTGTTCGGCACCATAGAGAATACAACGTTGATTGCGGTACCTTTATTTATCTTTATGGGTGTGATGCTAGAGAAGTCTAAGTTATCAGAAGATTTATTGGAGAGCATGGCCGACTTATTTGGTAGCTTTAAAAGTGGCCTTGGTATTTCGGTAGTGTTGGTTGGCGCACTGCTTGCCGCGAGCACAGGTATTGTTGGCGCCACCGTTGTGACCATGGGTTTGATGTCGTTGCCAACCATGTTGAAAAGGGGCTACTCGCCATCTCAGGCGACCGGTGTTATTGCTGCTACTGGAACCCTGGGCCAGATT
Source organism: Planktomarina sp. (assembly GCA_028822275.1). Classification (GTDB taxonomy): domain Bacteria; phylum Pseudomonadota; class Alphaproteobacteria; order Rhodobacterales; family Rhodobacteraceae; genus Planktomarina. The sequence continues at coordinate 1,500 of JAPKEA010000297.1, forward strand.
ATTCCCCCGTCCATTGCATTGATCTTGCTCGGAGATACTTTGTCTGGTGCTTATCAGCAGGCACAGCTAAACATGGGTATATTTACGCCAAAAATAGTTTCAATTGGTGACTTGTTCGTTGGAGCAATTATTCCAGGGTTACTTCTGGTAATCTTTTACTGCCTCTACTTAATAATTTTCTCCCGACCAACGGTAGTACATAGTGATCAGCGCGTTGCGAACAGCTCGCTATCACTAGCAATGAAAAATTTACTACCGCCGATATTTTTAATCATTACAGTGCTCGGCTCTATTTTGACTGGCCTAGCAACGCCAACCGAAGCCGCTGGGGTTGGAGCATTTGGTGCGACTGCCTTGGCAGCGATTAAAGGGCAATTGACTATCCAGAAGCTGCGTGAGGTAGCCCAGGACACCACACAAGTCACCTCGATGGTATTTCTTATTCTGATTGGTGCTGCGATATTTTCATTAGTATTCCGGGGTTTTGGTGGCGAAGAGGTGGTTGAGCAATTCTTTACCGATCTTCCCGGAGGCGTCTTTGGTGCAACGTTGCTAGTCATGATAGTAATATTTTTACTGGGATTTATTCTCGACTTTATCGAAATCACTTTCGTTGTAGTACCGATTGTAGGACCAGTTTTATTAGCCATGGGCGTTGACCCTGTTTGGCTTGGCGTCATGATTGCGATCAACTTACAAACCTCGTTCTTAACGCCACCTTTTGGTTTCGCGCTGTTTTACCTCCGCGGGGTGGCGCCAGCATCGGTTGAGACTTCAGACATGTATCGCGGTGTCATTCCTTTTATTGGCTTGCAACTACTGCTGATGTTAATGCTATCAGTCTGGCCGCAACTGGCGACCTGGTTGCCGAACCTAATGTACAACTCGTTATAGTCTGAGCGCGGCAAATATTTTTGCTCGCAGCGGTTCACTTTCATTGACCAAGTGGTGATTACCCCGTTCAATCATGGTGACTGATATTGATGGCAGGTGCTGCTTAAACTGTTCTAAGTTGTAAATCCAATCTAAGGTTTTGTCGTGATCACCCTGAATGATATTAAGTGGGTAGTTATTCTTGCCAGTGTTTTTAAACTCCAATATCCATTGATTCATTGCGCCGACCCAATCAATGGGCAACCTGGTCGGTTGCAGTGGGTCTTGGGTGCGCACAAAATCTAAAAACTCCTTATCCCATGAGCTGGCGCGAAATACCCGTTTGATCGATTTTAGGAACCATCGAGACAAATAATATAGTCGTCGATTACGCTTCCAATTCAACGGTTGCAATAAAGGTGCTAGCAAATTTAGAGTGGCGAAGGGATAGGATCTTGCAGTGTTATGGTTGATTAAATGCTTGATAAGAACAGCACCGCCCATACTTTGACCTATACCGTGGAGCGGGCCTTCAAAATGGCGCTGCGCCAAGGTGACAATGTTAGTGAGTCGATCAGCGTATTCAGAAAAATGGCTGATAGAGCAGGGCGCCCCTGAGGACAGTCCGTGGCCTTGTGCATCAAAACACACGACGGTGAGTTGACGACTAAGAAGATCGCGAATGAGGTGACCATAGAGACCAATATGATCCGTATAGCCATGTACAACAATGACGACACCACGGCTTATGGCCGGACGCCAGGCCATAACGACCGTTGCATCGTCTTCGGTTGTACCTGCTATCACTTGAAGATTATTGGTTGCCAGCGGTAGTTGATAAAATTTCAGATAGTCGGCAAGGCCGTCAATAGGGATATCCGGGTTGGCCACTGCGTCACTAAACAGCGACATTACCAGTCGCAGGTTGCCGAGGGTTTTTTTATCCAGTGTGCCGCGGTGTTTATCCATGATCCGGTCCAGTTGAGTGTATGTGGTTTGTAACCCTCGCCAACATGTTCTCAGAAATTGGCATAATTGCAAACTGTTAGCAAAGGCCGGCGATCTAAACGAAAAAACCCCAGGCTATTGGCCTAGGGTTTTGACACAGAACGACAGTGAGCTAATTATTCGTCGGTGGCCAAGGATATATCGTAGACACCGGCTTCGCGAGCTTGATCTGAGATCTTTACAAACATCTCAGTTTTAGCTTTCGGATGAGAGCTAATCACCACTGTTGCTTCTGGCTTCTCAGCATGCAGGCGCTCAACGTTAGCACGAACCGCACGAATATCAATTCGTCGACCCTCAAGGGTCACTTCATTACTTTCAGAAATCCGAAACACGATGTTGGTGTTCGCTGTATCCGGTGGTGGTTGATCTGATACCGGCGGACGGCTCACGCCTAAACCTGACTCATTGACAAATGAAGCCGTTACGATAAAGAAAATCAACATAATGAACACCACGTCAAGCATGGGAGTCATATCTATTTCGTTTTCTTCTTGTTCCCTACGTCTTTTTCCAAGCGCCATTATTGCGTTTA
>JAPKEA010000298.1 GCA_028822275.1 Planktomarina sp.
CATCAGTAAAACGGTTATTGGGCATGTCAAAGTGATGTGGAAGATCTATTTTTTCGCCACGCTCGGCGTGTCTGCTGAAAGTAAGTTCTAAAGTCATGGGCAACTCATCGTCTGATCTTATTGGGCCAAAGTTATTAGCATGAACGTGCACTAGGCACAGATCAAAATTTTCTATAAAATGCTCAATTCTCATCAGGTGCAAATCGCAATCATGCAATTCGATAACCAGCCCAGTGATGCGGCTCGCGTAATTTACAAGAGTGGTTAAAAGTCGATATTCTGAGCCTTCAATATCTATTTTCAGAAAAATATCGTTGGAAGCTGTTTCTTCTAAAATATCCTCTAGCGTACAGTAAGTCGGATTTTTTGAATTTAGCCCAACAAATTTTTGAATATGGGTATTTGGCCCATTCACAAAAAAATCGCGGTAACTCCTATAAGTCTTATACCTGCTCCATATGGTTTTCCACCTATTAATACGAGGAAGGTACTGCACAAACCGTTTAAGAAACTTCCTCTCATTGACACTCGCATCATAGGCTACAACTGGCACGTTATTGAATGCTAAAAAATCAGTCTCAAAGCTCCAATCATCATTAATCCCCAACCCAAGCAATATATCGGACCGGAATATATCCGCCTGTGACACGAGGTAGCCACCATCATAGTCTCGCCCAAGGCGGACCAGATCTACAGCAGGCTCAAAGGCAAAAAAACTTGGCAACGATGCATTCATGAAATTATGTTTCCTACATTATTCAAAAACAGACTAAGCAATAGAGGAAAATCATTATCAACTATTTTCAATTCACTACCTATCTTATGCTCAATTTTCAAACGTACATTTCGACCTGATAAACGCTAATTGAATAAGGTTTCAAATTGAAGTCTTAAATGTATTAATCAGGACCTGAAACACCAATTAGTTGTCCTTTTAAACGTTATATTCTTTGCTGTGAGCTTGGTTTGACTGAAGGTTTCACAATCGTAGTAAGAAAACTCCATACCAATAAACTCCTAAGAATAACTTTGATTTTAAAGTTAAAGTTTTATTTGCCACTAGTTCAGCTATTGCCGTTTGTTTTTTAGCGCGTGCTGCCATTTTCAAATATCTTTTCCATATCCATTTGTTCGCCGCGCTATCAGCCTCTAATAATTTTGTGTGTTTATCGATAATTCGCTTGAAATAAGACGCACGCTCTATCGCATTATGCGCCTTTGTGACTGATTTTGAGACTTTTGGGCCGCGTGGCCCTTTATAAATAATAGCACCATTAAAAGAACTCACATAACACTTCGCGCCAGACGCAATCAATTTCAAGCACAAGTCTGTATCCTCGTTAACTCTTAATTGTGGATCGATCCCACCAACTTCTTTAAAGATCGAAGCTGACAACCAAAACCCACGGCTCAAGGCTGCTAATTTAGACCGTAATGAATTTTTTTCTTCAAGAAAATAGCCCGCATTTGTTTCCTCTCTGTTTGAAATTACATGCATTTCCTCACGGTTCCTTGAAGTTGTCGCATGACAAAATCCATAAGAACGATAATGCGTTTCATCCCCCTGCAACAAAAATTCTGAAACCAATTGCCAATACCCAACGGCAATTAGGTCGTCATCGTCTAAAAATAGCAACCACTGACCAGTTGCTTGTTTGGCACCCTGGTTGCGGGCAGCGCCTGCGCCAATTCCACCTACGGTTTTAAGCGTAAAGGCTTTCAAAGTATCCAGCACATTTTTAGTAGTTTCTGAAAAGTCATCCCCATCGTTGACAATAATGATTTCCGCATTCGCAGGACTTGCATTCACTGCTGATCGCACTGCATCAAGAAGATAAATTTCACGATTATAAGTGGGTATGATGATTGAAAATCTTATTTTGCTCACCATAATGTGGGGACACTTTCCATAATAATTATTAAAATCACTTATCGCGATAGCAATCCCAATAATTTGTCAGCCAGGTAGGCCGGTTAATTCCCGTACGCGGAAACCTTGCCCACTTTATCCCGACAGTTGCTACCTGACGGGGGCGAGGATAGCCATGAAATGCAACCATGCGAGCTTTTTCATGAGGTGCCTTGGGGGCAAGGAATAAATCCATCAAGTATTGGCGCCTTAAATGGTATTTAAAACTTTGGACGTACTCTAGCGCAAAATAATCAATCTCTGCGGCATTAGCGCCAACAAACGCTTGTTCAAGATTATAGTTGCGATAAGCGGCGTTTGGATCTTTTGCAAAATCTTTAAAAATATTGACATGACGTTTCACATTATATGACATTACGCCAGTCGCAGGCTGAGGAGGCAGTTCATCTTTAAAACTCTTCCAACGTGGCCCACAACTGAGTAACCGCAAAGCGTCTCCAGGATCATCAAAGAATGGATCAACGTTCCCACAGATTATTGTATCTCTATCTAAAAATAAAACCTGTTCTAAAAAATCACCTAGGCTCGGATGAAACAAACAAATTTTAGGCCACGCTCCTGATGATTTTGGCATCTCGCTAAGGCCTAACATCGGAATAGGAAGCACAACTATTTCGCTATCAAGTCCAGAAGCGTCATCGGTAAGACAAACGAACTGAAACTTAGTCTCACTATTATTTTCGACAGCCCTTTTTAGGATATTTACATCCTCAGACGTAAATTCAGCCCCCCACTTAATAGTCACGATGGATTTTTTCACTGTTATCTCAATTATAAGACTGCTCCACCCCCTTTTTTCGTTTTTTCAAGTCATTGTCAAATATTGTATTTTAGGTTTTGCAAGCTTGAGATGATCTGACGAGGCTTTTTGCTTAAATTCCCACTTTTAATTTGACTCCAAATAATCTGATGACGGCGTGCTCCAAAGCTTCCCACACTAAGCGACCTTCTTGCAAATCACTTCGATTTGGGCGAGCGCATCACACCTTGCAGTTTGGTCAATTGGGTAGCCTCGAGATAATTGATAGAGACGAATCTTTTTCTTCAAATCTCTACTTTTGAGGCGTTTTTCGATACTCATTAATTTACGATTCCAAAAGGTGCGTGAGTTTTTAGGCGTTTCATTTTTTGGGAACAGCAAATCATAGTCATAATTCTCATCCCAGATCTTATGGTGAATGATTTCACTTTTTGGCAAAGCATGACATGCAGAAAGAATATCAACAGAAACCGGAGACCATGACGAACTTCCTCCCACACGAAACGATGCTTTATGATCTTTATTAAAGATCGGGGGCCAATTATATTGCTCATAGAGATCCTCGTGCGGAACAATGGTTATCATGTAACCGCCCGGCTTTACGAGAGACCACCACTGCGACAGGGCGCTTATTGGATTGAACATGTGTTCTAGACAATGGCTTGAGTGGACGCAGTCAAACTGACTTGGCTCAAGATGGTCAATAATATGGTTAGCATCCCCTTGTGCCTGATCAAAAATTTCAGCGTGTTGAACTACTGGATCATCTCCAGCCCCAATATCCAAAACACGTCCGGAGAGATATGTTATAAAAAAATTCTCTGGCCTTAATTTATTAGTTTTGTTTGCTTCATTTGCCATATTGTTTAACCCTATTGAATTAATAGAAAGTATTTACATTTTTGTCGTCAAGTCTTGTACAAGTTGAGCGCGCCCGACCAACAGTGATTTTCGCTAACACAAGCCTCAGAATTTGTGAACCTGCCGGTTGTTAAGAATAATTTATCTAATCCTATTGCCAGCCACGGACAAACAAATAAAGCAGCACTGCTAACTATAGTTATGAGAGTGTTTAGATTGCCGACGACGTAAAAGGTGGCACTAGATTTAGGTTCTTTATTAGTTTCATCCGACGACTTATTTAACTGCGCTGTGAATAGCTTTGTGAAGATACCAGAAGCTTTTTCGCAGTCAGTGCACTTTAAAC
>JAPKEA010000299.1 GCA_028822275.1 Planktomarina sp.
GTACTCGAGTAAATTTGCGTGCTCCGGACGCATTAGCGAAATATATTGCTCCCAAGGGGTCAGTCTCTTTGAATGGAACCTCGTTGACAGTGAATGAAGTTGAGGGTGCGGTTTTTGGTATTAATTTCATTCCGCATACAAAAGCCGTGACGATATGGAGTGATGCTAAAGTGGGTGACCTAGTGAACCTCGAGATCGATACGCTTGCACGCTACGTGGCGCGGCTACATGATTGGAAATAAAAATGAGTGATCTTTTGTCGTTTGAGGCACCAGGTAACATTGAGCGTGGCTTGGCAGATATTATTTCGCCGATAGAAGAAATTATTGAGGAAGCCCGCAATGGACGAATGTTCGTCCTAGTCGACCACGAAGATCGAGAAAATGAGGGTGATTTGGTTATTCCTGCTCAAATGGCAACGCCTGAAGCTATCAATTTTATGGCGCGTTACGGGAGAGGACTGATTTGCTTGACGCTGACTGGTGAGCGTGTGGAAAGACTTGGTCTTGAGTTGATGTCAACTTATAATTCATCTCGCCATGAAACTGCCTTCACAATTTCGATTGAAGCCCGCGAAGGTGTAACAACAGGAATTTCTGCACATGACCGCGCCCGTACTGTGGCCGTGGCGATTGATGCAAGTAAAACTGCTGCTGATATAGCAACTCCGGGCCACGTGTTCCCATTGCGGGCACGCGACGGCGGGGTTTTGGTGCGTGCTGGGCACACAGAAGCTGCTGTGGATATATCGCGACTTGCAGGTTTAAATCCGTCCGGTGTGATTTGTGAAATCATGAACGATGATGGCAGTATGGCGAGATTGCCGGATTTAATTGGTTTCGCCAAAGAACATAATCTTAAAATAGGTACAATTAGCGATTTGATTGCTTACCGTCGCCGCCACGATAACCTTGTGCGTGTGCGTGGATTAGAAACAATACAATCTGAATTCGGGGGCGAATGGCAGATGAGAATTTTCAATGATGAAACCCAAGGGGCTGAGCACATTGCCCTAGTTAAAGGCGACATTAGCCTAGGCAATGACCCTATTTTGGTGCGGATGCACTCTTTAGATCCTATGTTGGATATGATCGGAGTAGGCGCAGCTGGCAGGGCCTTTGAGTTTTCGCAATCTATGAAGATCATTGCGGAAAAAGGTACTGGTGTTTTGGTCTTGTTGCGAGATCTACATATGAAAGTCAGTGCCAGCGATGACGGTAGTCCCCAGACGTTGCGCCAGTATGGTGTTGGTGCGCAAATTTTGTCCTCCCTAGGTTTGTCCAAACTAACTTTGCTGACTAATTCCCCTAAGCCAAAAATTGTAGGCCTTGAGGCTTATGGTTTGCAAATAACAGGCATTCAAAAAATATCGGAGCTTGGATGATGGCAACTACAGAGCAACATTCCACCTTAGAGCGTGCAACATTCAAACATTCGGTAAACATACTGATCGTCGTTGCCCCCTATTATAAGGACATTGCAGAGCAATTAGTTGAAGGCGCTAAGGCTGAAATTGAGGCTTCGGGTGCTACGTGGGAGGTAACGGATGTTCCGGGCGCTCTTGAAGTCCCAACGGCTATTGCTATTGCTCACTGCCACACAAATTTTGATGGCTATGTGGCATTGGGGTGTGTAATCCGCGGCGAAACCACCCATTATGACACTGTTTGCAATGATAGCAGTCGTGCTTTGCAGCTGCTTGGCTTGCAAGGCGTCTGCCTGGGTAATGGTATTTTGACCGTTGAAAATAGTTCGCAGGCCGAAGCCCGTGCAGACGTTGATGGACAAAATAAGGGTGGAGGGGCAGCAGCAGCGGCCCTACATCTTATAAAGTTGAAGCAAAAATGGGGTAAACCTACTGGAAAAATTGGGTTTTTATCCAATGTGGAGAAAAAACTAGTATGAGCGTTTCTAACTTATCAGGAAACTTAAAACGTCGTATGAAATCAGCTAGTCGTCTTTATGCGGTACAAGCCCTGTTCCAGATGGAGTCTACTAGTCAACCTATTGATAGGGTTCTTGCAGAATTTGAAGAGTATCGTATGGGGCCTGAGTTGGATGACCAACAACTTGAAGAGGGCGATATTGAGCACTTTCGTCGTGTTGTCGCGGGTGCTGTGAACAATCAGGCTCGCATAGACCAGATGACGGACCGGGCTTTGGTTGCGAAGTGGCCCATCGCAAGAATAGATCCGACACTTCGCGCAGTCTTTCGGGCCGCTGGCGCCGAAATGATTGAGGGCGATACGCCTCCCAAAGTTGCAATCGTGGAATATGTGGAAGTTGCACTTGCTTTCTTTCCAGACGGAAAAGAAAGCAGTTTTGTAAATGCAGTGCTGGATCATATGGCTCGAGAGGCCAAGCCGGGCTCATTCGTATGAGTGCAATGCCAATCCTAAATTGGGCAACTGATCCTGTGATTAAATTGCGCGATGGCTACAGCGCCGAGCGTGAAGCAATAGCGCATTTCTCAGCGCAAGAAGTTGTGATTGAAGAGGTTAATTTTACGAGTGGTACCGGTCTAAGTTTCATACCACCCGACCCACTTCTAGGCACTGATATTTTGTATTTCCACGGTGGTGGTTGGATTGTTGGCAGCCCTTGGACCCACCGAACCTTATGTTCATGGTTGGCTAAACTCAGTGGACATTGTGTTTTTGCCGCTCCCTACAATTTAGCTCCCGAACATAAATTTCCTGTGCAAGCTGACCAGGCAGGTGAAATAACCAGCCAGTTTTCACAGGATCGGGACAATATAATTTTGGCAGGTGACAGTGCTGGAGGAGCAATGGCTCTTTGGGCTGCTGAAAGCACAATTGAGCCAGCAAAGATCAAAGGCATTGTAAGCCTATATGGCGCGTTTGGATGCTTGGACGGTCCATCGCATCGAGCCTTTGGCAAAAACTCAGATGGATTGCAAAGTTCGGCTCTTTTGGCAATGTACCACCATTTGGGTTGTGGAGATGTGACAGACTTCCGCTCGCGGTTTTCAACATCGGGTGCCCCGATTTTGCTGGTCAAAGCTGAATGTGACCCAATCGCAGATGATAACGACTGGCTTGCAGCAAATACCCAACACCCTGTGACGCATCTTTTGGCGCCGCGCCAACTGCATGGCTATTTGCAATTTTGTGGTGCGGATCGTGCGGCCGAGGCGTCCATGGCGCAGATCGCGGAATGGATCAACAAACTCACGTAAGAATATGTTTGAAAAATTTTAAAGTGGCGGGCCCGCAACGCAACCGGGTTGGTAACTTAATTCCCGAGGACCTGTATGTACAGGTGGGCGCCAGATAAAAGAACCAGGGTCCAAACAGAGCCAGCTCCCTCGGATTTGCGTAAGGCCACTGGAATTTGACCGCATACGAGAAGGGCAGAACCCGCCATCCACACTCGTAAGCCTTTGTGTGTGACACTACAAGGCGATTAGTTTAAGATTAAATTCCACCAGAATGCATCATGTCGGCAACCGTTTGCTTTATGCGAGGCAACCACTGAGCTTTTTCTGGGGATAAAAAACCTTTAGTAACCTTTTTGTCGTGTGCCATGAATTTTTTGAGCTGTCATAACCCCATTTTTGTCGATGTCACGAAGTTATATGGACCTGCATCAAAAGAAGGTAAGGAGAGCAGCTATAGTGGACCATGGAGGGATCTGCGACGAGGGAGTTCTCCCTTGGGGCTGCTTGACCGACAGCCTTTGGCCCAAGTGCATTAGCACCGGCCTCGCCTGGTTTGCACATAGGAGTAAACGTTTCAACAACATCAAGTGCTGAGGTGTATATCGTTGCAACGTGATCACCAGAAAAAAATGTGTGGCACTCCAAAAAGTTGATTTAGGACCAACTAGTTTAATTTGTTAATGGTTATTTTTTTGTTTGTGACGTGCCAACCTG
>JAPKEA010000300.1 GCA_028822275.1 Planktomarina sp.
TCAATCACCAAAAGAGATTGGATAAAGGTCAATTTTTAGGGCGGTTGGTATTAGTAAATATCCGCTTTATCTCACGCATCAGATCAACCGCGGCCGGATCAAGACCATCCGGCTTGTAATAGATCAAGGAGCGGTTAATCTTGAGCAGCTTGGACCGACGCGTTAGGCCCAATTCCGCGTTCTGTTCGCGGACCATCTCGCGGCGTTCAGCCGAGCTCAGCGCTTCCACCCTTGTGGTGAAAAAATTATTTTATACTGCGAACTGGCCGATCCTGGCGTGAAGCTCTTTGGTCTCGCCGTCCTTGTTACCGGTCTTCTTAACCTTGCCAAAAACATCAGCCATGCCTTCAACCGCTTGTTGTTTTCTTGTGCTGACCTGCGTTGGGCGAGGTGGGCGCTTGGTCGCAATCTCTTGGACCGGCTTGTCTTCGCGCAGCACCTCACGCGCTACAGCAGCCTTAAACGTATCTGAATGGTTCCCCCCGTTTTGTCATTCTTGTATCGATTCACTCGTATTGGGTAAATCTTAACACGCTGTCTGAATTTACCGGGCTCCTTCATATAACTGAAACTTTCTATTTATAGTTAATGGTACAGCCTATATCATACTCAAAAAAAACTGAATTTTTCGCTTCGGATAGTTCGTAGCCCTGTTCTTTAAGAAGGTTCTCAATTTGTTGATTTAAGATTTGACGTAAACCTATATCAATATCCTCATCTGATATTTCAATCCTATTTGGAAGTATGTTTTCAGTATTATTTACCTTTTCAGTGTCTTGGCCATCATTAAATATCTTATTCCATCCAGAGCGGTATTCGGGTGTGGACACGCTTGAGAAATGGCTGATAGACGCTTGCGAAGTTGATTTAGGCGAAGCATCAACAGTAGTTTCTGCTTTGTCTATCTTTGTGTTTTCTGCAGGTGAAGTTTCAGCCTTTGACGCTTCAGGTTTAGAGGTCTCGGATTTATTCACTTCAGATTTGGGAGCCGTTTTTTTTGGCAGTTCTGATTTTTTTGAACTGGGTTCAATTTTTTTAGAGATATTTTTTTCTGCCATTTTATTTCCAATTTCTAGTGGAGAGCGATGATAAGACCCCTAACAAGAAAATATAAAAATAAAAGGTGAAATTGGGCTTTGCTGCATAAATTGTCGGAGTGGATTCATGTTGTTAGTCCAGCTTGATAGTTGGCGTTTATGAGCAGCTGGACGCCGACGGGTTACACGACCAAAAACTGGGCAACCTTCAATCGGGCCTTGAAGCAACGCGGATCACTTTTGCTTTGGTTTGATGCCGCGCTTTCAGATAAACAGGGCCTTCGAAAAGTCTATAGAAATGTGGCCATACAAGCATGCTTCACAATCAAAGTGTTGTTCTGTGTGCTGTTGAGGCAAGCCACAGGTCTTGTGGAAAGCCTGTTGAAACTGATCTGGCTGAATTGGCCGGTACCTGACTTCAGTACCTTGTGTCGGCGTCAAAAGAGTTTGTCTGTTGCCATTCCATATCAAGGAGCAGGGGGACCGCTGCACCTTCTGGCAGACAGTACTGCATCAAAGGGGAGGGTGAAGGCGAGTGGAATACCCGCAAGTATGGCGGATTAAAACGTCACCTCTGGCGCAAGACACATATTGGTATTGAAGAGCAAACACTTGAAATTCACACAATAGAGGCGATGAGCAGCAACATTGGCGATGCGCCTATATTCCCTGACTTATTCAACCAAACTCCACCTGACGAGGAGATTATAAGCGTCACAGCGGACGGTGCATACGATACACGCAAATGCCACGATGCCATTGTGGCTCGCAATGCACATGCGGGCATTTCACCCCGTAAAAACGTTCAGCTGTGGAAGCCTGATACACCCGGTGCTGGGGCGCGAAACGAAGCCTTCGAAGCCTCAAAATATTTAGGCCAAGGCTTGTGGAGGCAGTTAACTGGATATCACTGCCGAACCCGCATTGAGACAAAAAGGCATTGTTTTAACCTGCTTGGTCAACGCCTCTCAGCGCGTGACTTCCATCGGCCGATCGCGGAAAGCCAAATACATGCTGCAATCCTCAACGGGTTCACCGCTCTTGGTATTCCCAGAACTTTCGCTGTAGGCTAAGTCGGTCTGGGGTAAGGGAAAGCATGACCCCAAGCTGTGTTGTAAAACAAACACATTGGTTGGCATAGGTTTTTTAATAAATGCACCTAAGTTTACAAATAACCAAATAACAATCAGTAAATGACCGCTTAAATTCATAACACATTTTGAGACTAAAGGTTAGTTGGCTTTATTATATGCTTTTGCCACAACATTTGCGAGTTTGTCCTCTCCCCAATTTTTATTGATGTGTTCCCAAAGGGTCAGGCTCAAGACCGAAGTCTTGACATCATAGGCATTATTACTCATTTGGGCTAAGTTCCGAGCTTTTTTCATAGTTTCAGTTTGTTCTTTCGTATTCTGATCATCCGAATTTTTGGGCAAAAGGTTGTAAACTAATGCACAGTACAAGAACCCATACCGCTTAGCATCCTGAAAATCGGCCATCTGCTCCAGCTTGTCGGCAATGGCTGCGTCCAGTAAACTTCTGTGGTAGAGGCTTGTACCGTACCCGTCGAGATTTTGAATAAAGTTAATTTGAAAATTTAACTTTAACTTATCAGGCCATTTTTGTGAGTTCATTGCCCACAGCGCATTACCTTTCAGGCACTGCAAATCTATCAAAGCTTCAAGAACACCTGCAATAAAGCCCACTATGAATGTATTATCATAAAAATTATTAGGCAAAACCTTAAAATCTTTAATTTTTTGTTCACAACCCTGTCTAAAAACAAGTTCTAAATCAGCGGCAGCTTGCGTTGCTTCATTCTTCCGTTTTATTAACGATAACATTTCTCACCAAATCCAAAAATTTTCAATATTGTATACAATTTCAGGCTGCAATACAACCATACCATAGTCAAAAACACCACATCATTATCCATAGCTGTTTGATTTAGCGGTTTAGTATTGCGATCTAATCTTAGGAATGGAAAAATGTATCATGGGAAAGGTTCGTCACGCCTGCGCCAAGACTACGCAGGGCATCAGAACAATTATATGTCGATCGCAAGCTACAACTGCGGCGCTTAAATGGAAACCTGGTGTCATTGTCAAAGTGATCGCCAAATGGCGCAAGCGCGAGACAGTTGAAGATCGCAAACCGGATTCAACTCACCCCAATTCCACAGTTCTGAGAGTGGACAAAGACGTGATGGTCGTTGCATTTTCGACGCAATAGCTTCCAGCCCCTAGATGATTGTTTGTATGCTTTATAGCCCTCCACATCTGATGCGACCCTACCTATACCGCTGCTTGCTACGGCATGGGATATAGCGAATGCGCGAGATGGGTGATGACAAGCCCAAATGGTGAAACTTCAAGCGCAACCTTATTGGATATTTCCATACTGAAATTGTCGCATTACGCTCAATTGAAGGTAACCTATCTTTATTTATCGCTATTGACAGTACCAGTTAATCGGCTGTGACACAGCTTTTAGATAAAGCAAATTCTAACACGTTCTGAGAGTTTTTTGTGACAGTATTGGAAGTGGGTTCCATATCAAACTCAGCAGATCCGAATGTGCGACGGCATTCAGTTTTGTGAGCAACCACGCAATTGGATCATTAAACATTAAATACATACGCGGTTCGAAATGATCTGCGCCACAAATGGGATCGAGCATTGCCTCACCAATCCTAACCATCCATGGGCAAACAGGCAAGTCGAACAGATGTATTGCACAATCTAGAATGCAACTGTGAAACGGCGTCACTATGACATTCACGATAAACGCTGCAGCCATCTCTGCGGCGTCCTTGACGCCACTATGACGCATGCTGCCTCAAGACACT
>JAPKEA010000301.1 GCA_028822275.1 Planktomarina sp.
AGCGATATTAGGAAATGCTCTGTCCGGCAAACGTCGTAAACCGCCACCAAACACCCTCTAACGGAAATTGCACCACTGAAGGATACCGCTGTTCAATAATCATTGGCAAAAAGTAGCTAAATAATATCTGAAATGATCTACTTGACCAAAGGTTTCCGAGCCGCGGTCCGATTAAAATTGAGCATAGCTCTAGCAATCAAGATTTGGCAGCACAGGTCTGTCCTAAACGCCTCCAGTCGTTTAATCTTATATACTCCCAATTCGCATTTTGTGATGCAACGTCGCGTTTTGTAATCTGTCGATAAGCAGTTAAAGTGGTTATGCAAAAAAAGTAAAAGTATTGGTAGGAAGTTTTAAAATGATTGATCAGGACTGGCTTAAATTAGAATTACAGAGTGATGGTGTTATGCTTGTCACAATGCAGAATGCTCCGGTAAATGCGTTTGACCCAAATTCTCTGGGTGAATTAAAAGCCTTGTTTGTAAAGCTAGCTACCGACGATGCGACCAAGGCAGTTGTTCTGGCAAGTAATCTTAAAGTATTTTCTGCAGGTCTTAATCTCAAAGAAGCCCAGCACTATGATGTTGCAGCTCAAAAGGCTATTGTTGACGGGTTTCATGAAACGTTCTTAGAGATATTCGCCTTTCCAAAGCCACTTATTGTTGCAGTTGAAGGTGCTGCAATTGCAGGTGGGTTTTTCCCAGTTGTATGTTCTGATTACCGCGTGGCAGGACCACGTGCGACATTTGGCTTAGCAGAAGTTCGTGTAGGGGTTGGCATGCCTGCTGGTTTGATGGAAATTATCCGCTCGATGTTATCGCCCAACGACCGTCGCCGCATTTTACAAAATGGTTCAGCAATCCGAGTAGATGCCGCGATACAAGCAGGAATAGTGGATGAGTTGGTCCAAGATGGCGATGCACTGCATCAGGCATTACAGGTTGCGCAAGACTATGCCCAAATACCTCCGAAAGCCTACGCAACTGTTAAATTTCAAAACCGTCAGCACACTATTGAAGCATTAAAGGCTGAGATTGCAAAAAGTGCAGCGTCTAAACCTATGCCTTGGTTCACGGATGAAACCAAAAGCGCGATGGTTAAAATGATAGGGTAGTTGACCACACTAATCTGGAGTAGTGGCGTGGCTTTCTACTGTGGGTAATTTTATATCTGGCGTATGTTTAGGGGGTAGGATCCCCGCCTGCAACAAATAGGATAATGAAGACGACAAATCTAATTCTATTTATCGCCCAGCCTTAATAGGTAGTCGGAAATTAAGATCCTATCGGATAATTCTAACTTTGAAGTGTTTTCAATCACTGACGCCATTTTACCTCCAACAACGTCGAAGTTTGGAGTAAATCCGGAGGAAAGATATTCAACAATTTCTTCCCTGCTCCAACCTAGATCTCTTGGATGGATACTTGGTACCATTCCTTTTCCGCTTGGGTTCTTCGCTCCGTGCATCCATTGTGATGATTTTAGGCCACCCATAGCATCACGAGGTGTATGACATTCTGCGCAATGACCCAAAGCTTCGACAAGATAAGTAGCCCGGTCGTTTTTCCCATCTATGAAGTTATCTTGCATGTATAGAGTTTTCCAGATGCCTAGGTTGCGTCTTATGTTAAATGGAAAACTGATCTCATGTTCGCCGCTTGGTATGTCAACGCTAGGTAATGTTTGCCAAAAACTCCAAAGGTCAACGATATCTTGATCAGTCATCCTTGAATAGCTTGTAAATGGAAACGCGGGGAAATAATGGTTTCCCTCAGGATTTTGGCCAAGCTTTACAGCGCCATAAAAATCTTCAAAATCCCAATTGCCGATACCATATAATTTACTGTTCGATATGTTTGGTGCAACGAATGTCCCAAAATTGGTTGCAAATTTTTGGCCTCCAGCAAGATAACCTTTTTTTGGGTCTTCCTCTGAGACATGGCAACTGTTGCACCCCGCTGCCAAATAGACATACGAGCCATTATTGGGATCTGCCTCATTTAAGACAAGCCCATCAACGCTGAACGATTTAGATGCTGTTATGTTTATGTAGAAGATTAGTGCAGCAGCAACTAGAAGCCCAATTGCGCCAAATGTCCGAATAGCCTTTAAACGCAATTAACTACTCACGATATTTGCTGTGGCATGACTTACAACCTGCACCAATTTGCATAAGTGCTGGCCTTAAATCTTTATAACTTTTAATGGTAGTTCCAGCGGCACTGTCGCCAAGTTGGATAGCCAAATCTGTAAAATAGTTAAATTCATCCCAAATAATTGACTTAGCCTCCGATTTTGGGTCGGAAGCGTTCACTTTAAAAGCAGCCGGTGTAGCCATTGATAACTCTCCGATCTCCCAAAGTGCTTTCGTCGCGCTTTCAGCATCAAATTCAATTTTCTTTTTCATCATTTGACCAAGAACTTTTGTATTTTCCGCCATCGACATCATTAATTCCATGCGCTTAATTACAAATGGATCTTTAGTCCCATTATGCGCCAATAGGAGTGTGGCACTTAAGACTAATAATATAAAAGTAAGGGCAAAGCGTTTCAAATTAATATTCTCCAAAATTAGAAATCCAGATTTGTTTTATAAAAGTACTTCACGCATTTGATTGTAATGTTCACCATAACCAAGGCTTTCTAAAATATACACTTTTAAAAAAAATAAGGTCAACGAAAATTTTCCCTAAATCCTACAGGCCAAAACTTTAGGAAAAAAGCACAACTATATCATAAATTTAATTGAGGTTAGTTTAATACATAGCCTTGATGCGATTTTGGTTGGGATTAATGGCTAGCATTTTTCCATTTGACCGGGGTAATGTAGGCGCTGCTGTCATCAACACCGACCATGACATCGCCATCCTGAATATTAACCTGGATTTTCATAGATCGACTGGCCTGTGCTCCTAGCGTCTGGGTGTCTTCCTCTGAGAAATTTATAACCTGAAGATTGTGAAACCTGGTAGTGCTATTTTTGATTTTCCCCCACCAAATCTCAGCTGGCTGGCCTCCGTAACAATAGACGATTACTTTCTTGGCTTTGCCACAGGACTTACGAACGATTTTTTCACTTGGAAGCCCCAGGGCCACCCACAACTCAAGTTCGCCACTAAGACTTTTCTGCCAAATGTCGGGCTCGTTATCTGTTGAAATGCCTCTAGAGAACTCCAAATGCTCTTGGGCGTTCAGGGCAAAAGCGAGAATACGCACCATTAATCGTTCATCAGTCTCTGATGGATGTTTAGCAATCGTCAGATTATGGGTCTCATAATAATGACGATCCATATCAGAAACCGAAAGTTCAACTTTATAAATAGTGGCTTTTTGCGCCATGATTTGTTCCTGAATAGAGAAGATAGCGATTCTTAGTGCGTCCAGAGACTTTGTGAAAGCAGATAAAAAGACCTAGGGTTAGACACATGGTTTAATGTTTGGGCGCTTGGAACTGTGCCCAAACTATTTGTTTTATCTGGGTGGATGACGTTCGTGGATTGTAGCGAACCTGGGTGATCTCTTTACCCGTTTTTTTAAGGTAGGCATCCACATCAAGGTTATGCGCATTGCTCCCCCAATCTTCTCCAATCACAAAAATATCGGCCTTAACGGCTTTGCAGCCTGATACGTACTCAAGTGAATGATATGGGCGCACAATATCCACGCAGCTTAGGGCTTCCAGCATTTCAACACGTTGCTCCAACGGCACGACAGGAACATTGCGTTTGTAGAGGTTTACTACCTCATCGGAAGCCACGCCAACAGCGAGTATGTCCCCGAGGGACTTACAATGATTCAGTAATGCAAGATGACCAACATGAAGCAAATCAAAAGTGCCAACAGTATAAACTATCATTTTTTCC
>JAPKEA010000302.1 GCA_028822275.1 Planktomarina sp.
TGTCTAGTGTTGGTACAAGCTGGCCGGTAATGACTTTGTAAGTCTCAAATGCCTCAATACGATCTTGCCCTACGAGTTCGCCGCTATCTGCCACGCCCTTCGTTTCCAAGATGGCGTCGGCCACAACACCCTCAATGGCATTTTGTTGTTCCTCAAGACCGGCAAAGTCATCGCCTTGGTCTAGATTTTTAGATGCAGCATCGATCTGTAACTGCAGTTCTCTCAAGTCAGCCTTTGCAATTGCAAGGTATTCTTCGAGTGATTGGTGTGGGTTCCCTCGAGCCGCTTCGATTTCAGCTTTCCATTTAAGAACTATCGGTCCCGCCTGTGCATTGGCAATGGCCTTATCCGAAGTCTTCAGCGATTGTTTGAACGCGCGCTTTCCAAAACATTGTCTTAAATCTTTAGGTATCTTAAGCACAGCGGAATAGGTGTTATATTGCTTTTCAAGATACATGAGCACCCCCTTACCCCTAGGATTGACCCCTAGGATATAGGTATTAATTACTACTATTTAATAGTTTAAGATACTTAAGTTCGAAAAGACTGGTTTTCCGCTACCCGCTCCAGTGTATCTACCCATTAAAGCAATAATATAGACAAATAAATCGCTTGGTTTGATGTATATTGTATGCACAGACATTGATGCTGGTGGCGTTTGGAAATGAAGAACCCAGCCTGATTAGGCTAGGGTTTTCTGATTATGCGCCCAACGGAATCACGCCGAGGTTAGTCTGGTGGGCTGGGACCTGCCTAGTCTTTGATTGTCGTTTTGCGTAACCGTGTCTGCCCACGTGAAGTTGCCTGCCCGGTACACTTGTCATTTTGAATGCGAACTAAGGACATCCTAATAAGACAGCCAAGTAAACCCGATGCGGGGTTACAATTCAAGTTTTGGACACCGGGCTGCGAATTTCCAAAAGCGAAAGAACGGCCATTTTGAAGACTTTCAACAACTTCAAAACAAAGAAGGTGACTGATGCAAGGGGCTGAGACTTGGCTTGGCTATTGCGCGGCGCCTCTCTGCTCATTGGATGCAAAGCCAGAACACAGCTCGACATTAGGTTGCTGATCACAGTTTGCGGTTTTAGTGCCAAAAGTGGAACGCTTTTGAACCAAATTAACGAACTTGAGCTGATTGAGCATATTATAAAACAGCTTAAAATGTGCTATTTTTAATAGCCAACGACCTGAGTGTTCGTAAAGCAATAGGAAAATTAATAATATCTTGAGGGTGCAATGTGATAAGCGCCACCAATATGGATTGATCGCTAGCAGTACTAAAAAATGAGAGATTATAGCGCTGGATATTATTACTGCTAACTATCGGCTTGTTAGCAGTAATAATGGTGTGGAGGCGTCCACGTACCTGCAATTAATGTAGGGGGGCGCGCCGTGCTGGTGATCACCGTGGCCGGCGATGTCGCTGATGGCCCGTTGCAAGATATTGCAGATCAGGGGTATCGAGTTATTTTCAAACCGGTTGGACCCGCCAGGCTCTGCGCGTTGATCACTCATATGCTGAGGCAGAAAAATGTAGACATAAGCACGTTTAAAGCGCGTCAAAAGCCGTCTTGGAATAGAACTTTGCGGCCATTTGCCCTATCCTCGGTGAAAATTAAGTTAACTCAAAAAAATGGCTTATAAGCTAGTAAGTATAGCATAGATGTAATGAGGACTGACCTAAACCTTATTATGACCCTCGGTTCAATGGTTTTTTTCAAAAGCGCCTAGCCGCGCAAGAGACTTGGAACGTTTGATTTAAATGCGTTGGCTTGGGGCTGTTTGAATAAGAATCATATTGCGGTTTGAATTGCAATTTCTGCCTTTTTTTCTTTTGATTCAGATAGCATTATTCCAATAATGAATTAGTCCAGTGAAAAGCTTTATATAGCAAAGTAACGCGATCAACCCAACGCGTTTGCCGCTTTTTTTCCACCTGTCGTTTTTATGGAGCGACAGGATCTGGCACTCAAACGTCTTGGACTCTAAGGGCAAAATATCTAGCGCATCCCTATCGGCTGGGACTGTGGTTTATGCCCAATATTTAGACGGCTTAACATGCACTTGTTGCAATCACGCAAGACTTCTAGATACTCATTTACACTGCTTTATAAACACCGAAACCATCGGGATAATAGAAATCCCGCACTTAAATGAGGTCAGCATGATCCAAAAGGATACTAATTTCTTTAATGTGGATGCGATGGAACAGGGCATTCCCCGTACTCTCGTTGAGGGGATTACCACGCGTATTTTTCCCGGAAAGCAAGCCATGATCTCAGTGGTCAGGATAGCACCAAATGCCATAGGTGCGATCCATAGCCACCCACAAGAGCAATGGGGCGTGATGCTTGAAGGCAGTGCAATCCGCATTCAGGATGGCGAAGAAATTTCCGTTAAAAAAGGTGATTTTTGGTGCAGCCCGGGGGATATGGATCATGGGGTTATTGGGGGGCCTGATGGCGCAGTCATTCTCGATGTGTTCAGTCCGCCGCGCCTTGAATATACCAAACCGGGGCAGGGATTTGCGTCAGCGGGTGGCTGACAAAGGGCACTTCTGCAGTGGACTAGGCCGAAACGGTGTGCCGGCTGACTGGGGGGGGCATTTTTGGATGGAAGCTTTGCTGTGTATGGCGGTGACGTAAAAATGTATTAATGGGTGCTATATTGCAGCTTTGTCGAATGGGTTTGGATATCGGTGATAGATTAGGATCCAAAACCCAGTCTTGGCAATCTTGCCTATCTTTGATGCAAAGATTTGCCTGTAATAAGGGCTAATTTTGAAGTGATATGTAGATTTTAGAAGGCTGAGAAAGGATTGAAAGTGAATTTTCTGATCTAGCGAGATCATCTTTGATGTGCCTGTTCCGAACGGGTTGTCTGTTTTGGTTTTTGACAGCCTCAGCACTAGTTGTTTTTGTGAGGTCAGGGTATCGGAAATAGTGACGCCATACAGGCTGCCCGTATCTGCTATTTTGCCCAAGTTGATGTGCTTGGATTAGATTTGATATTACCCAAAATGCTCTTGCAGCTATTTTTTTGTTAGCGTCTTGCCCAGACCAACCAGTACAGTTCTTGAGGATTTGAAATTTGAATTGCCGGAATCAGTGTCGTCAGAGAACAGCCAGTAGTTTACTTCGATAGCAATCAACATACTGCGCTTTGCTAAATCAAAGCGATACCCCCGCATAACCGCCAGTTCCTTTGGCCGACCCTTTGGTGATGACATTCTTGTTATTTATGGCTGTTGTTTCTGCGAAGTTGATGCCGAGACCAGCATATGCGCCTTGCTTGCTATCAGCCCAGACACCGCCCAACATTGAAATTACAGCACAGAGCGTCATGAGCGCGACTATTCTTGTCTGTTGGTGAAGTATGGGCATAAAATAATACCTAAAAATCTGAAATATATGGCAATAAAGGTCACCGTATTACTGGCTCTAAAATAGCGTGTATGTTGTAAAAATTATCAACCTTAGGGGAATAATCAATGTATCTTCTTTTCAAGACGTTAGGTGGCGGCCGCGTTCAATTTAGCGCCTTGCACCGGAGCGATTGCGCCGCGATGCTGAACCACGAAAGCTGCACATTCATGACCTGCAAGCAGGGCTTTTTGTTGCGGTGCTCCGGCCCAGAGTGCTGCTAAATAAGCGCCGTTAAAGCTGTCGCCTGCAGCGGTTGTATCGACCACCTTTGGGGCCGTGGGATATGGCTGATTGATTGGCTCTGACAAAGAGATAGGGCCTTGGTCCCCGCGCTTGAGCGCACCCTGACAGGCGATGTTTAAAAAGCGCTGGGTCACCTGCGCACCTGTGGCATTAGTGAGCAACATTTCATCGT
>JAPKEA010000303.1 GCA_028822275.1 Planktomarina sp.
CAAATAGTCAAATTCCCTTTTTACAAAACGAAACTAAACTAAACAGATAGGATTTCCAGTACGATGCCAAGTGTCCAGCCTCCGCGCACAACCAAGGATAGTGCATAAATGTGTGGTATTACGGGTCTTTGGGAGACCCCTGGAAGACGCGAGGGCGAACTCAACGAGATGGCCCAGACCATGGCCAATACCATTGCTCATCGTGGCCCTGACGACTCGGGCGTCTGGTCTGACCCGCACGCTGGTATTGCGCTGGGGCACCGGCGTCTTTCCATTATTGACTTATCATCAGCTGGGCACCAGCCCATGGCCTCACGCAGTGGACGGTTTGTGATTGCCTTAAATGGAGAAATTTACAATCATTTGGAGTTGCGGGCTGAATTAGATAATAGTTCAAACTCAAGCACACTCCTGGGCGGGACGGGTGCTGCACTGAAATGGCGAGGGCATTCGGATACTGAAACTTTACTTGCCGGATTTGAGCGTTGGGGTGTAGCTGCCACATTGGCAAAAACGGTGGGTATGTTTGCCATCATTTTGTGGGACGTGCAACAGCGCACGCTTCACTTAGCGCGCGACCGTTTTGGCGAAAAACCCTTATATTATGGTTGGACAGGCAGCGGGGCTGGGAATGCCTTTGTGTTTGGCTCAGAGCTGAAGGCCTTGCGTGCTTTCCCGGGTTTTGTTAATCCGGTATGTCGACAGGCACTAGCCCAGTACATGCGATTTATGTATGTGCCTGCACCACGCAGTATTTACCAGGGTATTTATAAGCTGGAGCCGGGTTGCCTGCTGAGCATCAAGGGGACTGCGCCCATGGCTGCGCCCTCGCAACCGCTGCGCCCACCGGCGGTTTATGAAAGTCTTACGCTGAGCCGATGGTGGTCATTGGCTGATGTGGTACAGTTCGGGGCACACAATCCGATCACCAATGAGGTGGATGCTGTCAATGAGTTGGAGCAGCGCCTTTCTGATGCTGTTAAGTTGCAGTCGCTGGCTGATGTGCCGCTTGGGGCGTTTTTGTCGGGTGGGGTGGATTCATCCACCATTGTCGCACTCATGCAGCAACAGGCCACATGTCCTGTCAAAACCTTTACCGTGGGGTTTGAAGAATCGGAGTTTGACGAAGCGCCCTATGCGCGCTCCGTGGCAAAACACCTAGGCACTGACCATACTGAGTTATTTGTAACGGCGGCAGAGGCACAAGAGGTGATCGCTCAACTCCCCAGCATGTATGACGAGCCATTTGCCGATTCATCACAAATTCCTACGCACTTGGTATGTCGCGCTGCGCGCGAACATGTGACGGTGGCGCTATCAGGCGATGCCGGCGATGAGTTATTTGGTGGCTACAACCGATACTTTTGGGGACCAAAAATCTGGGCGAAACTGGCATGGCTACCCTATCCAGTGCGACAGGTGCTAGGCGCGGCCATCAGCGCTATGCCAGTGGTTGGGTGGAATGCTTTAAGCCTCCCAGTCAATACTTTGTTGCCCGGTGGCCGAGGAATTACGAATGCCGGCGACAAAGCACACAAGCTGGCAGCCCGCCTGCGTGGTGTGCGTAACCTGGATGATCTTTATAAGAGCCTTGTGTCTGAATGGCAAGATCCGGCTCAAGTAGTGCGAGGTGAAAATGGTTGCTCTATGTTGGAGCCAAGCAGCCTGTTAGAAGACGCATTGCCCAAGGGCGGTTTGACCGGTGTTGTCAACAGCCCGCTACGCATGATGTACCGAGACAGTATGACCTATTTACCCGACGATATTTTGTGCAAAGTAGATCGAGCCGCCATGGCGAGCAGCCTTGAGACGCGCGTGCCGTTTTTAGACCACCGAGTGGCTGAATTGGCTTGGCAGTTGCCACTTGGGGTGAAGATTATGGGTGGGCAGGGCAAGTGGCCGCTACGCCAAGTGCTATACAGGCACGTGCCGCGCGAGCTAATTGACCGGCCCAAGGCGGGTTTTGGTATTCCTGTTGGCCAGTGGCTGCGTGGGCCACTCCGGCCGTGGGCTGAAAACTTGCTAGACCAAAATCGATTGAGTGCCGAGGGTTATTTTTATCCAGGGCCCATACGCAAAAAATGGGCTGAGCACTTATCCGGCCGGCGCGACCACACCGCCAGCCTTTGGGCCGTCCTGATGTTTCAGGCTTGGCTGCATCAATCATGAAAACTTCGCTCTTGTCTTCAAATAATAGCTCAAGACGCCTTCTGATCCTATTAATGGCAGCCCATATATTAGGGACAATCGTTGCTTATACGATTTATATTAAGCTTTCATCACTTGGTGATGGCTATGCTGCAGCAGACTTTCAAGGGTTTAATGGAAACGCCCAAGACTTCGCATCAACCATCATGGTGCATGGCATTTATCATTATGTAAGCGCTTTTTTCCCTGGGTTTTTGGCACCAATGGCGCTCGGTTTGGTTGTGGCCATTGCAACTTGGTATGCTTTTCGAGATGTTTACACCCAAATTAATAGTAAGCTTTTCTGGATATGTAATTTATTCCCTCATTTTTTAATCTGGTCTGGATCTTCTTCTAAAGAACAGATCATGATAATTCTTGGGACTATTGTGATTGGTTTTTCAGCTAAACGTTCGTTTGTCTCATGTAGATTAAGTATAATCAGTCTAGTTTTGGTTTTTATTTCATTGACGTTTATATATCATGTTAGGCCAAATTATTTTGTGATCTATTTTACTATATTTTTAACTTCGTTGATTGCTCCGGCGCTTCACAAAATAAAAATTAATAGATTGTCGATTGGGATATGGGCATTCACCTTTATTCTGACTACTGTTGGGGTGGTAGTTTTTGCAGCAGTCAATACAACATTTTTTAGTAAGGATGTTTTTGTTTTTATGAAAAAGGTTGAAGCCTCTTTTATGAATTACGAAGCCGGTTCAAATCGATACAATATTCAGTGGAATGATGTATCGGATTTTTTTTATAATTCACTGTGGGGGATCCCGCAAGGGTTCATAGGCCCCACTTTATTTGAAGCTATCTCAAAGCCAATACAATTTCCTGTTTTTTTAGAGGGCGTCGTTTACTTATTGATATTATGTTATCTGTTTGTTAAAATATTTAAAGTAGCTGGTGCATTTAATATGTTGAGAGTGCATATCTTGCCTTATTATTTTATGGTGTTGGTAATCGTATTTGTTAGCTATCCGTATCTCATTTTTAATGCTGGTACGGCGCTGCGGTATAAGCAAGCTATGCATCCTGTCTTAATCTTTTATCCGCTTTTAATTTTAGCCTATGCCAGAGCCAACAATTTGATTACGAGGAAACTATGAGTAATAAAGACGAAAAAGTTATTGAAGAATTCGGAGAAGAGTGGACAAAATTTGACTACTCAAGTATAAATACTGAAAAGCTTAAAGAAAATTTTGATCAATATTTTAGCATTTTTCCTTGGGATGTATTGCCAAAAGATGCTGTTGGTTTTGATATGGGATGTGGAACTGGTAGATGGGCACAATTCGTCGCTCCAAAAGTTAAAACTTTAAATTGTGTCGAGCCTAGTGATGCAATTAACGCAGCAAAGAAAAATTTGATTAATAATAAAAACGTAACATTTCGTAAAGAAACAACCGAAAATTGTAGCCTAAGCCAGGGCTCTCAAGACTTTGGTTATTGCTTAGGTGTCTTGCACCATATTCCTCATACACAAGAGGCTCTGAATGACTGCACAAAGTTGCTAAAAAGTGGAGCTCCAATATTACTTTACTTGTACTATAGTTTTGAAAATAAACCTTTGTGGTTTAAGGCCTTATGGAAGGTGAGCGACTATATTCGCAAATTTATTTCCATCTCACCCCAACCTATCAAGCG
>JAPKEA010000304.1 GCA_028822275.1 Planktomarina sp.
TCTTTTCGCCCAGAAATTGTTATACATATGGCAGCACAGCCACTTGTTCGCCTCTCTTATCAGAAGCCTATAGAAACGTATGCAACAAACGTTATGGGGAGTGTCCATATTCTAGAGGCGTCGAGAAGAGCAAAATCGGTCCGAGCCATAGTTAATGTGACGACAGACAAATGCTACGAAAATCGAGAGTGGGTGTGGGGTTACCGCGAAGATGAACCAATGGGAGGTCACGATCCATACTCAAGTAGCAAAGCCTGCTCTGAACTAATCAGTTCAGCCTACAGAAGGTCATTTCTTGAGACTGAAGGGATTGGAATGGCAACCGCGCGCGCCGGCAATGTAATTGGTGGCGGTGATTGGGCCCAAGACAGACTAATTCCTGATGTTCTCAGGTCGCTTGAGCAAAAAGATGCCGTAGAAATTCGTAACCCCAACGCAATCAGACCTTGGCAGCATGTGTTAGAGCCACTCTCTGGGTACCTTATGCTAGCAGAAAAACTTTACTTAAATGAACGCAATGCCTCAGGCGCATGGAATTTTGGACCTCGGGATGAAGATGCAAAAACTGTGAAATGGATCGCAGAAAATTTAAGCTCAAAATGGGGTGCTATCACTGCCTCAAAAGTGCTAACAGCTGAGCAACCTCATGAGGCACATTTCTTGAAACTTGATATATCGAAGGCAAAACAACAATTAGGCTGGGAGCCAAAATGGTCTCTCGACAGCGCATTGGATAAAACCATTGACTGGCAAAAAGCTTGGCGTGCAGGAGAAGACATGCGCAGGAAATGTTTAGATCAGATATCAGAATATAATACAGAATTTCCGAGCATTGAACATTAACTCAACGCAAGTAGAGGAATTTTTGGGAATTGGGTTTTAAGAACATACCAGAGGTTGATCACTTATAACGCCTTCCCTACTCTGACATTGACGATGTGGTTAAAGCTGTAGGTGTCTGATGGGGTAAATTTCAAAACCAACGTTTACTGCTAACCGGCGGTATAGGATTTATTGGGATATCGTTGCTGGCAACTTTTTTACATACCATCGGCACTTAGGCTTAGGAACAAAATAATTGTCGTAAGCCGGAAGCTTGAAATTTTTTTGATGAATTTCCGGAATTAGCTGGCTGTTCGGACATAGAATGGTTGGGTGGCGACGTTCGAGAAATATCCCCAAAAAAATTGGTGAGTGTGCGTTTGCAATTCATGCTGTTACCACTGTAATTGAAGCTAATAAACCAGCAGAAATTCTAGACACTTGTATAAGTTGAACCAGCTGAGTTTTGGGCGCACAGTCATCATCATCTGCCACTCGACTTTTTGGGTAGGCACTTATCCTGGGTTAACTTCTGAGCATCTGGATTATAGCGTAGAAAAGTTAGAGGTATTTTTTGGGCTAAAGTTTTAAACAGTTTTGTTCGTACGAAGTACTAATATTGTGCTGACCAAAAGGTACCGTCTTGGTTCGCTGGATCCCTTTTCGGTATTGTCAAACAAAGCCTCTTGATCCATCACGGACCGTGGATTATGATTTCTGCAAAAGTCACCAAAGGCAGGAAAATGACAGGTTATTGGAGCATTGAGGCAGATCTGGTTAACTCTGGAGCGGATTATCAACATAAAGCGCCATTGGTGATTGATGATAATTTTATAACTTCCCCTCATTACAATGATAATGGAGTGTTTATGAGAGCTGTAGTTGATTACTTAAATAAGTAATTTTGCAATCTCAAAAGCCTTAATCTGGATACTTGGATCTATAGTGAAAATAGCAATTTTAGGAGCTTCTAGTCAAATAGCTAAAGATCTTATCTTTTCTATGAGAGATAGGGTTGATTATGAACTGATCCTGTATGGTAGGTGCATGGCTAGTATCGCGTCATGGCTTACTTCTGTAGATTTGAGTGATCGGCATTTAGTCTGTGGTTATGAGGATTATGGAGTTCATCCTCATGACGTCGTGATGAATTTCATTGGTGTAGGAGACCCCGCACGTGCAGAGAAAATGGGTGAAGAAATATTTGATATCACTTATAAGTTTGATAGGTTAGTATTGGATGATTTGAAAAAAAATCCAAATAGAAAGTATTTATTTTTATCAAGCGGTTCAGTCTATGGTTCAGACTTTAATAACCCAGTTAACTCTTTTTCAAAGGCCTGTGTAAATATAAACTCTTTCACACCACAAGCTTACTATCCCTTGGCGAAGCTGTATGCGGAGTGCAGGCACCGAGCGTTACAACAATATAATATAGTCGATTTACGAATATTTAACTATTTTAGTAGTTCGGTTGAACTGAGTTCTAAGTTTTTTCTGACAGATGTTGTAAACGCCGTTATATCAAAAATTGAGCTGACGACAATTAATCAGAATATTTTTAGAGACTATTTAACCCCACAAGATTTTGTCCAAATTATAGATTGCGTTATCAAGCACCCTCCGATGAATTTATCCATAGACTGTTACAGTCGAAAGAGCGTGTCTAAATTTGAGATTTTGGATATGTTCTGCGAAAAATTTAATTTGAAATACAAATTTTTAGATGTTTATCAGTCTATTAATGCCACAGGTCATAAGAAATACTATTATTCTGATTGCAGATTGGCAAGAGACTTTGGATATAATCCAAAATACTCGTCTCTGGAGGGATTAGAGATTGAGGCGGCCAAGATATTCGCCAAATTCTAAATGGACGTACTTCTGTCGAGACAGCAACTATCCATCTCGGATGATCACGTAGAACCTCGCCGTTCTGCGCTTTTCATGGAAAAATATGTACTGAGAGTTATCCAGTCGCCGTTATCTTTATCTTTGACTAACTGTCTGCCTTTATTATCGATGCCAACAAACTCTTCACTGTTCCAGTTTTGTTGTTCATGCAATCCGTAAACACCAAATCCAGTGTCCACTTCCTCAAAGTGTACATCTTGTCCATTGTATAAGTGTTGCTTCCAAGCCTTGTTTACAGCTAATTTGAATGCTTATTTGTTACCAACACTTTTTAGAGCAATGTGAAAATGTATAAATTTTCTATGCATGAAAACAACACGCTCAACATGCAAATTTTTTCTGTATCTGTACGCGTTCTTTTATTGAGTTCAGGAGCCGTTTACGGTGACATTTCTGCAAAGTTAGCCGGTGTACCTAAAGACTTTCAAGGCGTGCCAAACCAGCTTAGAGTTCGGTCTGCTTATTCTGAACGCAGGAGGGTAAGCGAATTACCCTGTATGATTACTGCTGTCCAAAATCCAAAAATAGCATTAATTTTTGCCGACCTAGGTTACTCTGTGGTTGAGCCATTTGCCGAAGAATTCCCAGACCACTTCATAAATGCTGGAGTGGCCTAACAAAAAATGATGGGCATGACTGTTGGTCCTCATACTAACAACTCCAATGAAGAAACATACAGTACAGCTTCTGTTGGCTTTAACTACGCAGGCGACGACGGCATGTCCTTCACTGGTGCAATCGAACGCTTTTCCTCAACAGATGGCGTGAATTGTTTAATGAACTCAGTCACTGTGGCTTGAAAGCGGCCAAACATAGACTCTGTTAATCCATGATGTAATGGCAGCAAAACACCTCTAGCCATTACATCATCTGCATTGGGATAGCCTTCGTCCAAAACTTTTTTCGTGATATTCTTGCACATAGGCTGGCGTAAAATATTGCCTGTAAAGACAACTCTAGTTTGGATATTTTTCTGCTCCAAAAAGATTTGAAACTCTTTACGTGTAAAGGGAGCATCTTTTTTAATAAGAATTGGGAACGCAAGCCATGCTGTATCGCAGCCATGTGTTTCCT
>JAPKEA010000305.1 GCA_028822275.1 Planktomarina sp.
GTTCTGCGGGCGGCCAAGTTACCAAAGATAGCAATTAATATTTATTCATTGCAACACCAGCTTTGAAATATCCCAATTTATTTAGAACGCTTTGACAATGTGCGATGAACCGCATCCTTCCACCCAGAGTAGAGCGCGTCGCGTTCCTCTTCTATCATGTTAGCGTCAAAGCGGTGCTCCAGCGCCCAAGTTTTAGCAAATGTCGCCTGATCAGGATAAACACCTGCCCGCATTCCGGCCAACCACGCGGCGCCAAGCGCTGTTGTCTCCAAAACTTGCGGTCGATCAACGGGCATTCCCAAAATATCTGCTAAAAACTGCATCGCCCAATTACTAGCGGCCATGCCGCCATCGACACGTAACACGCCATTCTTGGAACTGCCCATATCTTTTTGCATTGCCGTAAGTAAGTCGCGAGTTTGGTATCCAACACTTTGCAATGCAGCCTTCGCAAGTTCATTCGGTCCAGAATTTCGTGATAAACCAAAGATAGCACCACGACACTCAGCATCCCAATAAGGAGCCCCAAGACCTGTAAACGCTGGCACAATGTATAAAGACTGGGTTTTATCCGCGGCTTCCGCCATATCAGCAGTTTCATGCGCTTGCGAAATCAAACCCAAGCCATCACGCAACCATTGAACTACTGCTCCCGCAATGAAAATGGAACCTTCCAATGCATATGTGGTTTGTCCATCAAGTTGATAAGCAATAGTTCCAAGCAACCTATTTTTTGACTTAACAAAGGTCTTACCTGTGTTCAGAAGCGCAAAACATCCCGTACCGTAAGTAGACTTGAGCATACCAGTCTCAAAACAGGCCTGGCCGATAGTGGCGGCTTGTTGGTCACCCGCTACGCCAGAAATTGGTATCTGACCACCAAAAATAGCTGTAACACCAAAATCAGCCGAACAATCTAAAACCTGTGGTAGCATTTTCATTGGAACATTCAAAAGGTCGCAAATTTGCGCATCCCACTGCCCCTCAGAAATATCATAAAGCATCGTACGGGCTGCGTTTGTGGCATCGGTTACATGAGATTTTCCAGCCGTCATTTTCCAAATTAAATAACTGTCGATGGTTCCAAAAAGAAGTTCACCTTGATCTGCTTTAGTCCGCGTGCCCTCAACGTTTTGCAAAATCCAATTTACTTTTGTACCCGAAAAATAGGCATCAATCATCAGGCCAGTTTTTGTGGTCACCATCTCAGTATGGCCAGCCAATCGCAGCTCATCACAAAACGGTGCTGTTCGTCGATCTTGCCACACAATTGCATTGTGGACAGGCCTGCCTGTCGCCTTATCCCAAATCAAAGTGGTTTCCCGCTGATTCGTAATGCCAATGGAGGCAATATCAGCAGGGCCACAGTCAGCTTTTTTCATAACGTCTCGCACGGTTGTCAACACCGAAACCCATATTTCCTCAGCATCATGCTCAACCCACCCCGATTGAGGGAAATGTTGCATAATTTCTTGTTGACTGACAAAGGCCGGACGCATTTGAGCATCAAATAAGATAGCCCTGCTTGAGGTAGTGCCCTGATCGATCGCAAGTACAAAGGTCATGATATTTCCACTCGGTTGGCCGTAACTATCGTCACAAAAAAAAATTTTATTAATAGCTCATATGTTTTCTATTAGTTTAAAGTCAAAATTTACCACAGCGCCAAACACTATTCGCAGCAGCCCTATGAGCTCGTTTTTTATTGGTTAGACAACTCGCGCTCCACCCAGCAAAGATCACATTTATCGTCAATCTCTTGAATCTCTCAGTTATATGTTTGAACTTCTGTTAACCCCTAAATCCTGTAGCAACAACAAACTTTTCAGAAGAAGAAGCCCTAGAAGATGGTGGTTTTACGTTAACAACTTTGGTAAATTTCTTTTTCAACAAGGATTGAAGCTCACCTTCTGCACCACCAGCCAGGACCTTAGCAATGAAAGTGCCATTAGGCGCCAAAACATCAAAAGCCAGATAGGCTGCAACCTCACAAAGCGAAATAATTCTAAGATGGTCCGTTTGCTTGTGGCCCGATGACGGTGCTGCCATATCTGACATAACCACATCCGCTTGCCCACTGAGCCATTCTTTAACCTGATCATCAGCACCTTCATCCATAAAATTGAGAACATGAATTTTGGCACCTGGAATAGGTTCAACCTCTTGCAAATCTATGCCTAATATGGTGCCTATTTTTTTATCAGTATGCACACCAAGTGCGTTAATGCGCTTAACCGCCACTTGGCACCAGCCCCCGGGAGCGCAGCCCAAGTCAACAACCCGTGCACCAGGTAACAAAAAACGGAATTTATCATCTAGCTCTAATATTTTGAAAGCAGCACGGCCGCGATATCCTTCAACCTGTGCGCGCTTGACGTAGGGGTCATTCAATTGGCGTTGCAACCAAAGTGTAGACGATAACTTACGGCCACGCGCGGATTTTACGCGAACCCGTAGCTCCCGTTGGCCACGTCCACTATTGTTTGTTGGGTTCTTAGCCATAGCCTTTTAGATCTTTCGTTCACGCAACACGCCGTCGGCGCTCATTTGGGCATACAGTAAACCCTCTCTGAGACCACGATCAGCTACAGATAGCTTATGCGTCGGCCAACTGCGTAGCAAAGCTTGTAAAATTGCGGCACCGGACATTATCAAAGCTTGCCTATCACGCCCAATCCGAGGATCTTGCTGACGCCCAGCGGGGCCCATTCTTAAGTAATCATGAATTATGGCTTCGATCTCTGTTGAAGACATAGACAAACCATCAACTTTATTACGATCATACCGCTTCAAACCTAGATAACTTGCCGCAACAGTTGTGACTGTTCCACTGGTACCAATAATCTGAAAATGGTCTTTTTTGTAGTCTCGTTCATAAGGTATAAACTGCTCAAGCTTTTCCTCAAACATCAAGCTCATGAGAGCAAAACGGCCGGCATCGTCATCAACATCATTAAATTGATCTCGTAAAGTTGCAACACCAAGAGGGACCGAAATCCAGTCAATGACTTTTGCACCATAACGATTTGGTTTCTCACCAGATCTAAATCCATTGTGCATGTGCATAATCGCACGGCTACGCGTTTCAGGGGCAACATCGACCAAATCTATCCAAACTAGCTCTGTTGAACCACCTCCTATATCCACAACCAAAAGCTGATCTGTATCGCGTGCTACTAGAGGTGCGCAGGAGACAACTGCCAACTGAGCTTCCTCCTCTGCCTTGATTATTTCCAACTTAAGACCCGTTTCGTTACGAACTTGACGTATTAAAGCGTCCCCATTTTCCGCGCGTCTGCATGCTTCCGTTGCTACAAGACGCATTTTTTTAATACGATATTGTTTAAGTTTTTGGGCACAAATTCGGAGCGCTTGAAGTGTCCTGTTCATGGAAGAGCGACTTAGTCGTCCAGATTCCTCCAACCCCATACCAAGCTGAACAGCCTTCGAAAAGCTATCCACAACTTTAAATTGCGCACCATCAGGTTGCGCAATCAACATTCGGCACGAATTTGTTCCCAAGTCCAGCGCCGCATAAAGGGGTCTGGATTTGGTTTTTTTGCCTGCAGTGGGTTCTACCGCTGTGGGAATCGCGACCGCAGGCTTTGGACGCTTTGGCGTCATAAAATACGCCTTTCGGATATCGAGTTGATATTAGACTAAGCCCTACAGCGCTCTCATGCAATCGTTCATAAATTATTTGCAAAAACTTCTACTTTCTAGAGCTTTTATTCAAGTATTTAAATCGACAATACATCTACGTCGCTTGCACCCATTCAATTGTCGAAAATCGACCGCGATATTAGAAG
>JAPKEA010000306.1 GCA_028822275.1 Planktomarina sp.
CTTTTTGGCAACGTTACGCATGATGCTAAAAAACATTTAATCTGCAAGTTAATTGGGTTAAGTAAAAAACTTATTTTTTTAAAACCAATTCGGACAGCACTATAGATTTTCATTGTTTCATCCGATAGCTTCCAGAACCGCTTCGCCCAGCCCAGCAGGGCTTTCAGCAACAATAATACCTGCTAATTTCATGGCCTCAATTTTATCGTCCGCACCGCCTACGCCACCTGCAACGATTGCACCGGCATGCCCCATACGACGGCCCGGAGGCGCCGTAAGGCCGGCAATGAAACCAGCAGTTGGCTTCCAACGTCCTTTTTTCTTTTCATCGGCAAGGAATTGGGCGGCGTCTTCTTCTGCTGAACCACCAATTTCACCAATCATAATGATGCTTTGTGTTTCATCGTCAGCCAAGAACCATTCCAAGACGTCTAAGTGCTCAGTGCCTTTGATAGGATCGCCACCAATGCCGACACAGGTAGATTGTCCGAGGCCAACATCGGACGTCTGTTTTACAGCTTCATAAGTCAAAGTGCCTGAGCGTGATACAACACCAACTGAACCGCGGCGGTGGATATGGCCAGGCATTATACCAATTTTGCATGCATTTGGTGTGATGACACCCGGGCAATTGGGGCCAATAAGGCGACTCGAAGACCCTTCTAGAGCACGTTTGACGCGCATCATGTCAAGAACAGGAATACCCTCGGTGATGGCTACAATAACTTCCATCTCAGCATCGATTGCTTCGAGGATGGAGTCTGCTGCGAAAGGGGGTGGCACGTATATTACAGTTGCATTCGCTTTTGTAATTGCTTTTGCTTCATGCACCGAATTGAACACGGGAAGGTTCAGGTGAGATTGACCACCTTTGCCTGGTGTCACGCCTCCAACCATCTTTGTTCCATAAGCAATGGCCTGCTCGGAATGGAAAGTGCCTTGGCTGCCAGTAAAGCCTTGGCAGATCACCTTGGTGTTTTCGTCGATGAGTATGGCCATTTGGTCGCTCCTAATTAGTTTGTTTCAGAAACTTTTCCGCGTAGAAATGTTAGCCCTAATACGGTTTTCCAATTGTTAAATACATCTATGAAATAGAATTGTGGAGCATTGCGAAATCCATGACCCTAAAATGTGTTAGAGGTTTCATATGTAGCGCAATGATTGCTTGCTTTTGCATCAGCCTTTAACTGCCGATACTATTTTTTGTGCACCATCTTTGAGATCTTCTGCCGCTATGACGTCCAGTCCAGATGTGTTGATGATACGTTTGCCTTCATCGACATTTGTACCCTCAAGTCGTACAACCAATGGGACCTTCAAGCCAACTTCTTTTACGGCGGCTACTACGCCCTGAGCGATAACATCACAGCGCATGATGCCACCGAAGATATTAACTAAAATACCCTTAACTTGCGGATCAGAAGTTATAATTTTAAAAGCCTCAGTCACCTTTTCTTTAGTCGCGCCACCACCCACATCTAAGAAGTTAGCCGGTTCTGCTCCGTAAAGCTTGATGATATCCATTGTTGCCATTGCAAGGCCTGCGCCATTGACCATACAGCCGATTTCACCGTCTAATGCTATGTAGTTAAGGTCGTATTTACTTGCCTCAAGTTCTTTTGGATCTTCTTCAGTAGTATCGCGCAACTCGGCGATATCCGAATTTCTGTACAAAGCGTTGCCGTCGAAGCTCATTTTGGCGTCAAGGCACTTAAGATCGCCGCTGTCTGAGGTGATCAGTGGGTTTATTTCTAGCATTTCCATATCTTTGTCTACAAACAAGCGATAAAGATTACCCAAGAGGGTTACACATTGTTTCACTTGTTTGCCCGCAAGGCCCAGGTTAAACGCGATGCGACGACCATGGTATCCTTGATATCCTGTGGTAGGATCAATCGAAAAGGAGAGGATTTTCTCAGGAGTAGCTTCTGCCACTTCTTCTATATCCATGCCGCCCTCTGTAGAGGCCACAAAAGATACTCTGCTTGATTGGCGGTCGACTAGAATTGCTAAATAAAATTCTTTTTCTATGCCCGAACCGTCTTCGATATAGATGCGATTAACTTTCTTGCCGACAGGGCCCGTCTGCTTGGTAACCAAAGTTCGGCCAAGCATTGCTTTGGCTTCTTTTTCTGCGTCGCCAACAGAGTGGGCCAGGCGGATTCCGCCAGCATTACCGGCATCTGCTTCTAAAAAACTACCCTTACCACGTCCACCTGCATGAATTTGCGCTTTTACAACCCACAAAGGGCCGTCCATTTCACTGGCAGCGGTTTTGGCTTCATCCGCTTTCAAGACAACACGCCCATCACTCACCGGCGCACCATAGCTACGTAGAAGGGCTTTGGCTTGATATTCATGGATGTTCATAAAAATTTTCCTGCTAAAGTTCTAATAAAAGTATATGTGCTAACCAACCATCTATTATAGTAATTTTTAGCTTGGGGACTAAAAATCGTACATTTGTGATCACACAAAAAAAAATTGTGATCACATAAGTTGGTAAATGATAATCCCAATCACAGATATGAGTGCCAACATTAAATCTGTAACTGAGACTCAGAAAAAAGCCTGCAAATTGGTTTGTGCTCTGCCAAGAATTAAAGCGTGCACATCATGGGTCCCCTCGTAGGTATTTACGGTTTCCAAGTTTGCAGCGTGGCGCATAATTTGGAAGTCTTCTGAGATACCATTACCACCGTGCATATCGCGGCTAATCCGCGCAATATCTAAGGCTTTACCACAATTATTTCGCTTCATCATGCTTATGAGTTCAGGGCTAGCTGTGCCATCATCCATCATTTGCCCTAGCCTCAGAGCTGACTGCAAACCTAGGGAAATTTCTGTCTGCATGTCTGCAAGTTTTTTCTGAAAAAGTTGTGTCTGGGCTAAAGGCTTCCCGAACTGTTTGCGATCTAACCCATATTGCAATGCTGATTTCCAGCAGAACTCTGCGGCGCCCATCACACCCCAAGAAATACCAAAACGAGCTCGGTTTAAGCATCCGAACGGACCTTTAAGGCCCTGGACATTTGGAAGAAGCGCTTCTTCACCTACTTCGACAGAATCCATAACTATTTCTCCGGTTACAGACGCACGTAATGACAGCTTTCCTCCAATTTTAGGAGCGCTTAAGCCTTTCATACCTTTCTCAAGTACAAATCCACGAATTTTTCCACCATGAGCTTCAGATTTTGCCCAAACGACGAAAACATCTGCGATGGGCGCGTTAGATATCCACATTTTGGAACCAATTAGCCGATATCCTGTAGTAGTTTTTTCGGCACGCGTTTTCATTCCAGCAGGGTCTGACCCTGCATCTGGTTCGGTCAAACCAAAGCACCCAATTAACTCCCCAGAACAAAGTTTAGGAAGGAATTTTCTACGCTGCTCCTCAGTGCCGTAAGCGTGGATTGGGTATATGACCAAAGAAGATTGTACGGACATCATTGAACGATATCCACTATCCACACGCTCTATCTCACGGGCAATTAGCCCGTAAGCGGTATAGCTTGCACCAATTCCACCGTATTCTTCGGGAATAGTGGCCCCTAAAAGGCCAGCCTGACCCATTTTTGGGAATAACTCTGGGCTAACATGCTCTTCCCTGTATGCTTCAATAACAAGAGGTTGCAGTTCAGTTTGCGCAAATTGGGCCGCTGCATCTCGTAGCATCCGGTCGTCTTCGCCTAGCTGGCGATCAAGTAAGAAGGGGTCTTGCCATTGAAAATCCGAAAGTTGTGGTTTCAGCTCAGCCATATCAGGTCACCTTTTGTCTTATTTTTATTTATTGAATATCTTTGGG
>JAPKEA010000307.1 GCA_028822275.1 Planktomarina sp.
AATGGACCGCCATAATTACTTTGTGCTTTTTGCTGCCATTTATTGGTGTGCCGTGGTTGGGCTATGAATTGTGGAAAATATCTAAACAAAAAGAGGATGATGCTTTTTACGACAAACTCTTTGATCCAATTCGCGAAATCCGTGAAACAGACTTTGCAAATCATGATGACTATCTTTCCAAAATAAACAAAATACTCACTATTTTTGAGACTCAATGGAACACAGGCACCCTTTTTGAAAGTGCTTATAAAGAACCTGGACAGACCCTTGCTAAAGACCTTACGACGCTTCGCGTAGCAGAAAAAATGTGGACAATTAATACTTATGAAAAATATTGCGTGAACGCTGACCGAGAGCCCGTAAGAGAACTTATTGAGGAGTGGGACCTGAAAGTTAAAGCGCAGCAGAGCGGCTGCCAAGAGAAGCTGAGCAAACTTCGTCAAATTGCTGACGATGTAAAAAGCGAAATAATTGCAAATCTCAAATCAGGAAAAACATGGCAAGAAGCTAGAGATCAAAAAAGCAGCAATCTGGTTCAGGTTACGGTTAAGAATGGAACTTGGACCATATCTTATGAGACAGAACTAGTTCTTTGGACTGGTGCAAGATTTGCATTTATGAATAAACCAACTGAAATTGTGTTTGAGGTTGACTCTGAATAGTTCAGTTGTTGTCGCGCAAGTAAGCCTTTAAAAACTTCGACCAAGAAAATCGACAAAAAACCACATGCAGAACCACCACCATAAGATGCAATAAACACCCATCTTCAGCCATGGTAACAAGCCTTCACTTTTATTGCTACTTTTACCAAAAAGCATTTTTTCAATTTCAAAAAAGAGAACCAATGCGACTGGTGTCCCAAAGATCATGATCAATAAGAAACCGTTATTTAATATATCTTCCCACAAAGGACGGACCTTTTTATGCTAGACGGCTCAGAGATATAATGAAACTAAAAGTCCTTTCAGTCAAATTCTCCCACAGCTTATTAGTTTTTTTGTTTTGACTCTACTCTAATGTGACCGCTTTCTGGAACAAACAGGAGGCATAGATGCTGAGTAAGGTCGAGTTAGAACGAGAATGGATACAGCAAATTTTAGTGGCAGAAAAGCTGGAAGGTCTGCCACTTGTTTGGTTACAGACACGTTTAGCCATGATTGTTTCTGGCAGCCCCCCAGAAAAAGTTTTCTCGCGACAGCAATCCATTAACCAAAAAATCCGCACGACTGTGAACCACGCTGAAATTGCGCTGAAAATAAACGAACTTCGACTTACCGGTTGCAAAATACTTAAAGCAACAGAGCTCGCAGCAGAACAGCTAAACACCTCTTTTTCGAACGCTGACCTTGCATGGAAAAAACACGGTAGTTTTTGTCGAAAAGATTTACCACGAGAATCAAAATAGAAGTCTGATTTTTAGTCTGTAGCTAATCTTTTGAAAGGAGCTGCAGAATGCAACGTTCACATAACCATAAGGTCGCAATCCATCTCGCTACAAAACTCGGCCTACCTGTTTTTTCAGTTCGAGAAAAAGACTATACTTATACCGTTAAAACGAGTGGTAAGCTGAGAACCCTAAAAGCAAAAGCTCCCTACACGCGGCAGGGGTTTAAAAATGCCACAAAGGACTCCAATGCAATCGATGCGATGTGGCGTGAGAACCCAAACGCCGCCGTTGGCGTGCCAATGGGGTTGCACTCATCTCTGCTAGCACTCGATATTGATGACGGTCAGGGGAAAACAGGTGAAGCTTCTTTTGCTGTTCATAACTTTGAGCTGCCCCCAACTGTGCAAACAAGAACTATGTCTGGAGGCCGACATCTATTCTTCAAAATTCCTTTAGATTTTCCTATAAAAAACAGTGCAGGCACCGTGTTTGGAAAGCATGTCGATGTTCGAGGAGTTGGAGGTTATGTCGTCTGGGCTGGCTCTGAAATGGAAGACGGCAGCTACGATTATATTGAAGGCTGCTCGCCTGAGGACGTACCGTTTGCGGAAGTACCAGAAAAGATTATGGACATCTTTAGAAGTGATCAGCGCAAGCAATTAGCTTCAATTACCGCTAGCGGACCTGTTACTGAGGGCAGCCGGAACGACAGCCTCTTCCAGGCGTCAGTAAAGCAAGTACACGCTGGTCTTAGTAATGAAGCAGTCATGCAAAACGCCAGAGGCATGAACGCAAACTATCAGCCCCCTTTAGAAGATGAAGAAGTCGAACGAACAGTTCACAGCGCGCAGAAATATAAAAAAAATGATGTAATGCCTTTCACTGATCTTGGAAACGCGGAGAGGCTTAGACGTGACGTGGAAGGGGACCTAATCTTTGTGAAGGAAGAGATTAGGTGGCGCATCTTTGACCAAACAAGATGGGTTTATGATCGCGGTGCAGCGGACCGTTTAGCCCACCAAACTGTACGGTCTATTCCCTACGAAGCAGGCCCAGACCCTGTGGCGCTGCAAGCCGCTATAAAATGGGGGAAAACATCTGAAGCAAACGCGCGGATTAAAGCAATGCTTGATGTCGCTTCCAACCTTGATGGGATGTCAGCATCGAAACAGAAATTTGACCGCTACAAAAACTTAATCAACTTCACCAATGGCACGCTTGATCTAAGGAAGGGGGAGCTCAGAGAGCATCGAAAGAGGGAGATGCTTACTGCTATGGCCGGCTGTTCTTATGATTCAGATGCGGTTGCTGAAAGATGGTTGGCTTTTATTGATGAAATAATGGATGGCGAAAAAGAGGATGTAGAGTACTTGCAGAAACTGACCGGCTACATTTTATGGGGGAAACGTCCAGAACAAATAGTCCAATTTTTTATGGGAGACGGCGGCGACGGGAAAAGTGTTTTTCTGGAAACACTGCGCAAGTTGTTGGGGGACTATCAAATTACTCTGCCAGCAGTTTCGTTATCTGCTAAGAACCCAGCTGCGATACCAAATGATGTTGCAAGGATAGCCGACGCACGCTTAGTGGCTGTCTCTGAACTACCAAAAGGCTTGCATGTAAACACTCAGTTAGTGAAAGGCATTAGTGGTGGCGACACCTTAAGTGCAAGGTTTTTACACCAAGAGTTTTTTGATTTTGAACCTCAAGCTTTGCTACTCATTAATACTAACTTTTATCCCTACTGTAATTTCGAAGATAAGGCATATTTTAGGCGGCTTAGAATACTAAGGTTTCCAGTGAACTTTTCTGAGGATGGGGCTGATTTGCATCTAAGGGACAAACTTGTTTTAGAACTTCCTGGCATCTTGAATTGGGCAATTGAGGGATTTCTACTCTACTGCAAAGAAGGTCTGGAACCAACACTTGGGATGCTTGATGAGTTAGAAAGATATCGTAGGTTTGTTGACCCACTGGATGGTTTTTATGAAGCCAACATAGAGGCGACCAATGATGAATCGCATTTCATCCCCACAGACGACCTTTGGGAAAAAGCCCAAAAATACCTATTATTTGAAGACAGAGCAAAGATTGAGAAGGCACAATTTATTAACTACATGCGGCTTAGGGGCCAGGAACGCGTTCAGCGTCGCGTAAACGGCGAGCGTTTCAGAGGATATGCTAAAATCAGAACTGTTGATTATAAGGAAGACACAATCCCATTTTAAGCTGTCACAGCTGTCACAGTAGGTTTTTTGCATAATATAGCATTTAGATTATTTTCTGAATAATAAGAAAACTGCTGTGACAGTGTGACAGCTAGAACCTATCTCGCCAGTCCTTGTCCAGATGACCATGGTCCACGAACCAAGTCTCCAGCTCCTTCAATTCACCACGCATCTGGCGGCCTTG
>JAPKEA010000308.1 GCA_028822275.1 Planktomarina sp.
TATATATGCTAAGTGCGAACCCAATCATTTGATTTATCTAATGTGTCTTTAGACCGCAATTTGGCCCAATCAAACTCAACGCCAATGCCAGGGGTCTCTGGTGCTATGGCAAGATGGTTTTTAATCACCAGTGGGGCTTTTGTGTAATGCTCTATCGGGAAGGAATGCGCTTCAACCCAGCCAGCATTTTTTTGGCCAGACACAAGGCTCACATGCAGTTCTTGTATGCCATGGCTGCAGATCGGTAGGTCATGTATTTCACACAGTTTAGCAACCTGTAAAAAACCAGTAATTCCGCCACAATTTGAAGCGTCAGGCTGCAGAAAACTGAGCTTTGATTGCTGGGCTGCAAATTCAAATTCATGAATTATATGTAGGTTTTCTCCCATGGCTAGGGGCATGCCTGTGGCTTCTACTATTTGAGCATAACCTTGGTAATCATCTGGTATAATCGGCTCTTCAAACCACAATATATCAAATTTTTTAAATGAAAGGGCCGCGTTAATTGCCTCACCTATGGTCATTGAATAGTTGGCATCTACCATCAGGGCTATATCATCTCCAATGAGTTTTCGGACTGCCGCCACACGCTCAATGTCTTGATTAAGATCAGGCTTACCAACTTTGATCTTAATGCCATTGAAACCATGTTCTAGATACCTAGAATTACTATTGAGCAGCTTGGGCAATGAAAAATTTAAGTCAATGCCTCCCGCATAGGCTTTACAACGGTTAGACGCCCCACCTGCCATTTTCCAAAGTGGCAAATTATTTGATTTCCCACGTAAGTCCCATAGAGCAATATCAACGGCCGAAATTGCAAAAGACGCAATTCCGCCACGAGCGACGTAGTGGACATGCCATTGCATAGCATCGTAAATTTTTCCCACCTGCTCGGCCTCTTGACCAATAAGAAATGGTGCCAAATCATATCTCAAAATAGCGGATATGGCGTGACCACCTTTTCCGCCAGTGTAGGTATAGCCGGTACCTTCCGAGCCATCGTTAAGTTCGATCGTAACGGTGATTAGCTCAAAAAAACTGTGGTTCCCATGCTTTGCATCTACCAATACCTCCTCAAGAGGAATTTGGAAAAGTTGGATCCCAATTTTTTTAATTGCAGACAAGGCTCGCTCCTAACTTGAGAAACAGGCCATGGGAAAATAGGGCTGTGTTTCTAGGGTTAACCCTAGCAGGATTTTCTTCTTCGGAAAGAGATTCTATGATTGCATTCACCCCACTGCAATAACGCATTGTCTTCAATCAGCGCCGCGCGACCATCAGTTATATGGGCTCATAAGATATAATTTGTTGCATTTTTAGAACCTCAGAGTCAAAAGAGAAGCGCGGGTGGCAGGCCCGGCGTTTCAATAAAGGATCCTCGGCCATGTCAGCACAAAAAATTACCCTCTTGGGGACAGGTTTGATGGGTGCGCTAATGGCACGTAACCTTTGCCAAGCGGGTTTTGGCACAACGGTATGGAACCGCACACTAGCCAAAGCCGAACCATTGGTCACCTATGGCGCAACGTTGGCGACAAACACAGCGGAAGCTGTAGCTAAATCGGATATTGTGATATCAATGCTGTCCGATGGTCCGACTGGAGTTTTGGTGCAATCGGATGAAGATTTGCGAGCGGCACTACGTTCTGGGACGATTTGGGTTGAGATGGGGTCTATCAAGCCTGATGAAGCCAGAGCTGCGGCCGCTGACTTGGGACAGTTGGGTGTCCGCTATGTCGACGCGCCAGTTTCTGGTGGCACCAAAGGTGCTGAAGAGGCCAGTCTAGCTATTATGGCTGGCGGTTCCGAAGAAGATTTCGCAGAGGTAACATCTGCACTAAGCGCGATGGGCCGGCCTGTACATGTGGGTCCGATTGGTTCTGGACAATTGGCTAAACTGGCCAATCAGGCCATTGTAGGTATCACAATCGCGGCTGTGGCTGAGGCGATGCTGATGTTAGAAAAGGGTGGAGCCGATCCTGCGGCAGTGCGGGCGGCTTTAAAGGGGGGCTTTGCGGATAGCACGATCTTACAAGTCCATGGCGGACGCATGACGACGGGGAATTTTACTCCGGGTGGCTTGTCACACTTGCAATTGAAAGACTTGAATAATGCTTTGTCAGAAGCGAAGAGTTTTGGGCTCTCCTTGCCGACTTTGAGCAGCACCAGAGATCGGTTCCAACGGCTGGTCAATGAGCTTGACGGTGCCATGCTTGATCACTCAGCTCTTTATTTGGAACTATGTGCTCAAAATGGTTTGGATTCTGGGGTTAATCCAATTAAATAGGACTCGTTTGTGATTTACAGCATGTCTATGCCACCCTTTTTGATTGAAAAAATATTCTATAGACTACTCAGCTCTGTTCATAACCTTCGGCAATTAGAGCCCTCCACGGGCGCAATACATGATCGATGCGTTTCGTTGGAAGGTCTTTATACAGTATGTTTCTATCGTAAAATTGGTCAAACTTGTGCCATTGCTCTAGATGCATGACATTAAATTTTGGGCTTTCAAATTTAGTTTTTCTGTGATGTGCTTAATAACCTTATAAGACCAGCCACACCTCTAAAGGAATTGCTTTCTTTATTGGCTCTGGCAGGTTTTTTCGAAAAGTAGAGATTTAATCTGTACCAAAATGCTGAATAATCATATATTTTTTAACCCAACCAAATAAATTTTGAGAATTAGTTGCAGTTCTTATCATCTTTCGATGATAACTATGATACAAATTAACATGGAACCCCAGCAGTATCCTGTGAGCGTGCGAAGGATACCCAAACTTAAGAATTTATGAGCCAAGCCCTTTAAGAATGTCTAGCCAAAATGAGGAAACCGATCGAATGAATTATCAATCGCCGCAATCTGTTAAAGAAGCCGTTGGGCTTTTGAACGCAGACAAAAATGCGTATGTTCTAGCAGGGGGTACGGACCTCTTAGTTCGCCTGCGTTTTGGCCAAATCATGCCGTCCGTTATTGTCGATATAAAGAAAATCGACGGGATGCGCACAATCACTCAAGAAGGAAATAGATTTCGCATTGGCGCTGCTGTGTCTGGGGCTGAAATAAGCGAACATCCGGACCTTTGTGCCGCATGGCCTGGCGTGGTCGAAGCAATCGATCTTATTGGATCAACACAAATTCAGGGTCGTGCCACCGCTGTGGGTAATCTCTGCAATGCCGGGCCTGCCGCTGATGCTGTACCTGCTCTTGTCGCTGCTGGGGCAGTAGTTCAAATTTTTGGACCGAATGGCGCACGTGAGGTGCCTGTGGAGGATATACCGGTCGGTCCTGGGCAGACTTCTCTCGAACAGGGCGAATTAGTCACGTCGCTCTTTCTGCCAGTCCCTAGCGCTAACTGTGCGGATGCTTACCTTCGTTTCATTCCTCGCACTGAAATGGACATAGCTGTTGTTGGGTGCGCTGTATCGCTCGCGGTGGATGACGGTGGAACAATAGTTCAAGCCCGCGTTTCTCTTGGTGCGGTTGCGCCTACTGTTCTACTTATCAAGGAGGCGGCAAACGCAATTATT
Source organism: Planktomarina sp. (assembly GCA_028822275.1). Classification (GTDB taxonomy): domain Bacteria; phylum Pseudomonadota; class Alphaproteobacteria; order Rhodobacterales; family Rhodobacteraceae; genus Planktomarina. The sequence continues at coordinate 3,535 of JAPKEA010000308.1, forward strand.
GGAACACTGCTTGACGACGCAGCATTAGATGCTCTGTCTGCAGCCGCCTCGGCAGCTGCCAATCCGATCACTGACAAGCGTGGTACGATTGCGTTCCGCAAAGATGTCTCAGGTGTTCTTGCGCGCCGCGCTGCAAAAATAGCCTATTCTCGCGCAACAGGGGAAAAGAAATGAATAGTATACACGTTAAGACTACCATCAACGGTGATGGCCTCAGCTACTCATGGCCTTAGCTAAATTGGC
>JAPKEA010000019.1 GCA_028822275.1 Planktomarina sp.
CTTCAGCCGGAGCTGCTGCAGCGTCAGCCACTTTTTCAGCCGGTGCCTCTTCAGCTGGAGCTGCGGCAGCGTCAGCTGCTTTGGCTGCTTTTTCTTCAGCGCGCTCCAGAGCCTTTTTGCCTGGAAGGGCTTTTACGGGGTTTGAACGGTTTTTAGCAGGTAATACGCCGGCTGCTTCCAACATGCGTGCTATACGGTCTGTTGGTTGCGCGCCTTTGCTAAGCCAGTACTGAACACGTTCCATATCTATTTGTACTCGCTCTTCACTGTCTTTTGCGAGCAATGGGTTATAAGTGCCCAGCTTTTCGATGAAGCGACCATCACGTGGCATGCGGCTGTCCGCTGCTACAACGCGGTAAAAAGGACGTTTCTTTGACCCACCACGGGCCAAACGGATTTTCATTGACATAGTTATTCTCCTTGAAAGTGGTGGAAGAAATGCAAATTTTGCATCCTAATCTTGGTATGATTTATGGTCTTGTATGACTTCCTGTATAATAAAATTCAGAAATTTCTTGGCGAACTCGGGGTCTAGATCTGCACGTTGTGCAAGATCTTGTAGACGGGTAATTTGCGTGGTTTCACGGTTTGGATCGGATGGTGGAAGGTTGTGCTCTGCTTTGAGTTTGCCAACGGCTTGAGTGTGAGCAAAACGCTCTCCTAAGGTGTAAACTAATATAGCGTCTAGCCTATCGATGCTGGCGCGGTGCGTTTTCAAAATCTCAGCAGCACGTAAAACTTCATCGGTCATGATATCCCCTCCGGTTTTGGGTGGCGGTAAACAAGGCGACTTGTCTCAAGAATAAAAGTCAATCGGAGGTCCTCCAAAGGAGATCAGTATTTATTGTGAAAAAGTATTTCATTACTTTTTCTTCCCCAGTCCACTCAACCCGCTGGGCAGTCCTCCGCCCATGCCGGACAGGCCACCCATGCCTTTGGGTAACGACATCCCTTTTGGCATTCCGCCCATTGCGCCATTAGAAATTTGTTCTTGTGCTGCGGCCAGTTCAGCTTGGCTTGGCCCACCTTTACCGAACATGCCCTTGAGGGAGTCCATACCACCGCGTTTACCCATCTTTTTCATCATATCAGCCATTTGGCGATGTTGTTTTAAAAGCTTGTTGAGGTCGCTTACTTGCATACCTGAACCTGCTGAAATTCGCTTTTTACGGCTAGCCTGCAAAAGGCCAGGATTTGCCCGCTCTTTTTTAGTCATAGAATTAATTAGCGCAATTTGACGTGCCAGCAGCTTGTCATCCAGGCCCGCATCCTCAATTTTACTCTTCATCTTGGCCATGCCTGGAAGCATGCCCATCAAGCCCTGCATACCACCCATTTTTTGCATTTGATCAAGTTGGTTGCGCAGGTCGTTCATGTTGAACATACCCTTTTGAAAGCGCTTCATCATCCGCTCGGCTTGTTCTGCCTCAAGGGTTTCCTGTGCTTTTTCAACGAGGGCAACAATGTCGCCCATGCCCAAGATGCGGCCTGCGACACGTTCAGGTTCAAATGTCTCAAGGGCTTCCATTTTTTCGCCGGAACCAACAAATTTTATAGGCTTCCCAGTCACGGCTCGCATGGAAAGCGCGGCCCCACCACGACCGTCACCATCCATCCGGGTCAATATGACGCCGGTAATGCCAATTTTGCCGTCAAATTCTTCGGCAACTTCAACAGCCACTTGGCCCGTTAACCCGTCAACCACTAGAAGTGTTTCACGCGGAGATACGGCATCGCGCACATCCTCAACTTCTTTCATTAGCGTTTTGTCGATCTGCAGACGACCGGCGGTGTCGAGAATGTAAACGTCATAGCCACCAAGCGTCGCTTGCTGCTTTGCGCGTTTCGCAATTTGAACCGCAGACTCACCTGACATGATAGGGAGGGTATCAACACCAATTTGTGTTCCGAGAATAGCCAACTGCTCCATCGCTGCAGGCCGATAGATGTCAAGCGAGGCCATCAGAACTTTTTTGCTCTCACGGGTTGCAAGCCGTTTAGCTAATTTACCAGTCGTTGTCGTCTTACCGGAGCCTTGTAAACCCACCATCAAAATTGGCGTTGGCGGGTTGTCAATTTTCAGATCATCCGGTTCACCTTCGCCGCGCAACGTGTCTATTAAAGCGTCATGGACAATTTTGACGACCTGCTGTCCAGGAGTTACCGATTTGGTGACAGATGCGCCGGTTGCCTTGAATTGAACTTTTTTGACAAACTCACGGGCAACTGGAAGGCTAACATCAGCCTCCAAAAGCGCAATACGTACTTCACGCAGGGCGGATTTTACATCTTCCTCGGATAGCGCACCTTGCTTAGTTAGCCGATCAAACACACCACTGAGGCGTTCAGACAGATTTTCAAACATAGGCAGCCCCTTTCTTAATTGTATGTCCCACCCCATTGGGCGCGCTATTGCGAATTCCTATAGTTCAAACCAAAAAAGCACCCGTGGGCGCAATGCGCTGACGGGTGGCGATCCTGGCAAATGCCTAAGGACCGGAAGATTTAAGCTTCCGGAATTTGGAGCCCACTACAGCGAGTTTAGAGATAGAGTCAAGTCTTTGATGCTTGAGTAGAGAATACATAACGGTATGATTTGAGGAAATTTTAAACGTTTTGCGTTTAAACAAACTCTCCAAAATCAATTATCTTTTAATATAGTCTCGATATATGTTTCCAGGCCGTCCAAGTCGAGTGTTTCAAACTGTCCAAAACCTTGCATCCAAGTCCATGCAGATTGTGTGGCGTCTGGTTCCAATTTACACCATTTTACCCGCCCGCGTCGTTCTTGTGTGATAAGCCCTGCTACGCAAAGAACCCCAAGATGCTTTGAAATCGCTGCTAACGACATCTCAAAGGGCTCTGCCACATCTGTAACAGCCATGTCGTCTTCCAACAGCATCATCAAAATTTGTCGGCGGGTTGGGTCAGCGAGGGCCGAAAAAATATGATCGAGACGTTGGTTCATAAAATGTAAGTTAATCATATGCATTAAATGGTCAACCAAATGGTTGAATGTCTAAATCTGAGGTAAAATGAGTATTTTGGTTGTATCTCAGTGTTGGTGCGATCTTTGGTTGAATTTAATGTGTTATAAATCAATAATTTAAGAAAATATTTAGGTAATTTATGTGAATTGACTCTAAGGCCTGTGCAGACTATCCACCTCCAAGCACTCTTAGCAGGGAGTTTTGGATGAAATCGCCAGATCCGAAAAAGCTCAAAGAGCTTGATAATCGCATTGCGAAAGTTCGGTTGGCGCGAGCTCCAAAGCCGGCGAAAGAAGAGCACCATACAATGGCCAACATGGCGTGGCGCATGGTTATTGAATTGGTGGCAGGAATAGCCATTGGTTTTGGGGTTGGATATGGTCTTGATTGGCTTTTCGGTACAATACCGATCTTCCTAATCCTGTTTATAGGTTTGGGCCTTGCCGCTGGAATTCGTACAATGATGCGAACCGCGGAAGAGGTACAGAAAATGCACATGGCGCAAGCCGTAGAAGATGAAAAGGGTTAAGTCCTTGGCGACGGAAACACACAGCGAATTAGAAGACGGTCTCGTATTTCATCCAATGGATCAGTTTCAGGTCACATCTCTCGTGGGTGGAGACGTTGAATGGTTCACGATCACAAACGTAACGCTTATGATGGCACTTACGGTTATCGTGATTGCCTTTATCATGATTTTTGGAGCACGCGGGCGGGCTTTGGTTCCTTCTCGTAGTCAATCCATCGCAGAGCTTACGTATGGGTTCATCTACAAAATGGTAGAAGACGTAACCGGAAAAGACGGCGTTGTGTTCTTCCCTTACGTGATGACGTTGTTCATGTTCATCCTGGTGGCTAACTTTTTGGGTCTGATCCCAATGGCGTTCACAACGACAAGCCACATCGCAGTGACCGCAGTTATGGCGATGGCAGTGTTCCTTGCCGTAACCATCATAGGCTTCGTCAAAAATGGCTTTGGATTTCTTGGCGTATTTTGGATTTCATCTGCCCCTCTGATTTTGCGCCCTATATTAGCATTGATCGAGGTTATCTCATATTTCGTTCGCCCTGTTAGCCACTCCATTCGTTTGGCGGGAAACATGATGGCTGGGCACGCTGTTATCAAAGTGTTTGCGGCGTTCGCACCTTTGGTCCTAATTTCGACAGGCATCGGCCTCGTGGTAACTCCACTATCGATCCTGGCGATTACTGCAATATATGCCTTGGAGGTGCTCGTTGCCTTCATCCAGGCCTATGTTTTCGCAATTCTAACTTGTGTGTATCTGCGCGATGCTTTGCATCCGCACCACTAGGGTTTGAACTTTAATTTATCTAAAATTCCAATCTAAGGAGAAACTGAAATGACTGGTGATATCGTACAAATGGGTGCTTACATAGGTGCTGGCTTGGCATGTACTGGGATGGGCGGCGCGGCCGTTGGTGTTGGCCATGTTGTTGGCAACTTCCTATCAGGCGCTTTGCGCAATCCATCGGCTGCTGGTGGACAAACAGCTACCATGTTTATTGGTATTGCGTTTGCTGAAGCCTTGGGGATCTTTTCGTTCCTCGTCGCTTTGCTGCTGATGTTCGCTGTTTAATCCATCTTTTCCTTAGGTTCTGGGGTCCTGATGGGGCCTCAGTTCGCCCTCAGGTATTGGAGGAAATTACATGGCAACAACGACACAAGAGTTAAGTGATGCTGCGGCGGAAGCCGGACCTGGCATGCCACAACTAGATTTCTCGACCTTCTCAAATCAAATTTTTTGGTTGGTTGTTACACTTGTTGTGATTTACTTTATTTTGTCTCGCTTTGCGCTCCCGCGCATTGGTGGGGCATTAGCTGAACGCGCCGGAACTATAACAAACGACCTTGCCGAAGCTGAAGATTTGAAACAACGGGCGCTTGAGGCTGAGCAAGCCTATGAGAGAGCTCTGGCAGATGCCCGGGCAGAAGCCCAACAAATCAATATTGCGATGCGTGCTGAAATCCAGGCGCAACTAGATATTGAATTGGCAAAAGCCGATGCTGAGATTTCGGCGCGAACGGCAGAAGCTGCGACTGCCCTAGCCGAAATTCGTGATAGCTCTGTTAGCAGCGTTAAAGATGTTGCTAAAGCGACAGCGAAAGAAATTGTTGCAGTAATGGGCGGTAAGGCAGATGCTAAAGTCGTGACAGCCGCTGTAACGTCTCGGATGAAAGGGTAGGCATGGTACGCTTAACAGTTGTTCTAATTACTCTAATGGCGTCTCCAGCATTTGCTGCGAGCGGCCCATTTATATCACTCCGTAATACAAATTTCGTCGTGATGATCGCGTTCGCAATCTTCATTGGTATTATTTTGTACCTTGGTGTTCCCAAAATGCTGGGCGGCTTGTTGGACAAACGCGCTGCTGCGATCAAAGCCGAACTTGACGAAGCAAAATCCTTACGGGAAGAAGCGAAAGCATTGTTGGCCTCTTATGAGAAGAAGCAGACTGAAGTTCAAGCTCAGGCTGAGCGTATTCTGGAAGCTGCAAAAGCAGAAGCCGCGGCGGCTGCAGAGCAAGCGAAAGCGGATATCGTATCCTCAGTTGCGCGCCGGTTGGCCGCTGCTGAAGATCAGATTGCGTCGGCTAAGGCATCTGCAGTTAAAGAAGTAAGGGACCAAGCCATTGTAGTGGCTATAGGTGCTGCGCGAGACATCATTAGTAAGCAGATGACTGAAGCCGAAAGCAATAGCCTGATTGACGCTTCTATTGATGACGTAGGTTCTAAGCTTCACTAATATATTGTTCTAATATTGTTTTTTAGTAAGGCCTAAGGTTTATTCCTTGGGCCTTACTAGTTAACTGGCCATTACTACTGAAATTATTGAATGTGTAAAAAACGCAGTTTTGAGATCTTTTCGTTGCGATCTGCACGATCTTGTGCCTGCAAAACACCTGCGACAAAATCCAGATGTTTATGCACGGCTTGCCTGGCTCCGTGAGGATCACGCGTCTGTAGGGCTGCGTTTATCTCGCGGTGTTGTTCAAGCAGTTGATCACGGCCACTGCGCTGTCGGAATGTGGCTTGACGATTATAGAAAACTCCAATTTCAAGCAGCTCGTACATAGATCTCATCATGTGCAGCATGACTACATTATGCCCTGCCTCACAAATAGACATATGAAACTGAGCATCTAGCCGGGCTTGCTCATCAGAGGGCCGATTGGATTTGCTAGCAACCATTTTTTGATAAATAGCATCAATGACCTGTAAGTCAGTATCAGATCCTTCAAGCGCTGTGCGCTCTGCTGCGAGGCCCTCTAGGTCTTTCCGGAAGGCTAGATAATCGTAGACTGCTTCTTCATGGGTTGCGAAAAGGCGCATAAGAGCAGGAGAGAAAGCAGATCCTAATACTTCGGCGACAAAAATCCCAGCGTTGGCGCGTGCGACCAGGAGACCCGCTGATTGTAGTTCTCCAAGTGCTTCGCGTAATGACGGACGAGAAACTGCAAGTTTTTCGGCAAGGTCACGTTCAGCAGGTAGGCGCTCACCTGGTCTTAAGATGCCACGCAAAATGAGCTGTTCGATCTGTCGAACAACTGATTTAGAAAGTTTCTCAGCTTCGATTGATTGAAATGGCATGTGTCCTCCAAGGACTAGTCAAAATATATGACTAATTCCTTAAAGAAAAGCTTCATCACAAGATAGTGCAGTAGCACTATGTGTACGGCTGAATTATAATTTCAACACGCCTATTCTGGGCGCGCCCCTGGTTTGTAAGGTTGCTTTGCAATGGAGAATCTTCTCCGAGTCCAATTGAACGAATTCGGCCTGGCGGCACGCCGCTAGCTGTCAACACTTCAGCCACGGCTTCCGCTCGGCGTTGAGATAGGGATTGATTATAGGCAGCTGACCCAGAGTTATCTGTGTGGCCTTTAATTTTAATTGTGGTGTCCGGGTAGGCTAGTAAGTTATTGGCAACGGCCCCCAGATCACGTCGAAGGTCACTTCGAACTGATGAGCTATCAACAGCGAACAAAATATCCTGCGGCATTGTTACAATCAGTTCTGAGCCTGTATTCGTGATCGTAACTTGATTGTTGCCGAGATTACGACGAAGATCCGCCTCTTGTTGGTCCAAGCGTTGTCCAATGACTGAGCCGGTAGCGGCTCCAAAGAATGCTCCTAATAATGCACCTTTGGTACGATCCTTATCGCCTGATACTTTCATGCCAGCTATTGCTCCAAGCATGCTGCCCATTACAGTTGCCGTTGTTTCATTGTCCCGACCGCCGCTGCTATCCAGACGGTTTGGGTCTGTGCAGGCTGTAACCAACAATAATGCAGCACCAGTAACTGTCATACTTATACGAGAAACTATCATTCCTAAATCCTTTTTGTGCTCTAAGGGCGCCATTTCCCTAACTTAATACCTGCAATTCAAATCGCAAATAAACTTATGAGTTTGGGCAAAGCTTTGCCTATTATTGCGCATCGGTTAGGGCTCCTTCGTAGGCAAGAATCTCCCTTTTCAAGGGCAAACCCCAATGGTAACCACCCATTTCTCCTGATTTCCTTAAAACTCTATGGCATGGAATTAAAAACCCAATTGGATTTTGTCCTATGGCTGTGGCGACAGTGCGTACGGCTTTGGGATTACCAATCTTATCTGCGATAAGAGAATATGTTGTGACGTGCCCATTTGGAATTGCAAGTAAAGCTTCCCAAACCTTGATCTGGAAGGGCGTACCAATCAAATGTAGATCGATCTTTCCACATTGTGAAAAGGCTGTTGCCATCCAGTTATCAAGTTGAGTATTTGCTGGTTTTAAGTGGGCTGCAGTCCATCTCTTAATAAGGTCTGATCGCGCAACGTCCTGTCCCATTTCGCTGGCAAAACCAAGACCACAGATTCCGCGATCCGTACCCATTGCAATTACTTCTCCAAAGGGACTTTGATACCAGCCCTCATAAATTGTGATACCATCTCCTTTTGAGGCTTGAGCCCTAGGCGCCATAGCCTCCCAGCTCACAAAAAAGTCATCTTGCCGAGAGCTTTCTGATGACCCAAACTCTTGGGCAGTTTGCAACTTGTTTAAATTTTTCTGTAGAAGAGATTTTGCATGATCTAACGCAAAGGATTGTTGATATTTTTTTAGTGAAATCCCAACCAAAAAAGAAAAAGCCCGCTTGAAACTCTCTGGACTAAGTCTGATGTCATCTACAAGGTCTTGAAAGCGACAAGAATAGTCAAAGCGGTAAATTGCTGCAATGGCGCGGCGAATAACTTGGAAATTATGGGTGTGGTCCAAACTTAAAGTTCTCCATTACTGGTTTGTGTACCATAAGCTAGGAATATTCCAAGTAGCGATCCGAAAATTGCGGTTTTGTCTGAGAGAAAAGTTGGCTACATGTAATTATATGCAAAAACAGCTTTCATACCAGGTAATCCGCAAAATTTTTACGCGATTTCATAACAGTGAGCCAGAACCGAAGGGCGAGCTAAATCATGTTAATGCTTACACACTAGTTGTTGCTGTCGCCTTATCTGCTCAAGCGACTGATAAAGGTGTAAATAAGGCCACAGCGGCTTTGTTCAAAATTGTTGATACACCGCAAAAGATGTTAGACTTAGGTGAGGAGAGTTTGATTGAGCACATCAAAACTATTGGGCTTTATAAAACGAAGGCTCGTAATGTTATAAAGACGGCTCATTTGTTAGTGGATCAGTTTGGTGGTGAAGTTCCTAATTCACGTGCCGCATTAGTCAGTCTTCCAGGCGTTGGTCGCAAAACTGCAAATGTCGTTCTGAATATGTGGTGGCAGCAGCCTGCCCAGGCAGTCGATACGCATATCTTCCGCATTGGTAATCGTGTTGGCATCGCGCCAGGAAAAACAGTTGATCATGTTGAGCGTGCGATTGAAGATAATGTTCCAGCGGATTTTCAGTTACATGCACATCATTGGCTGATATTGCATGGGCGGTATATTTGTTTGGCTCGTAAACCGAAATGCAAGGTGTGCATTATACGTGATCTTTGCCTTTTTGAGGAGAAAAACCTTTGATGAAAAAGTTTCAAGTTGTTGGCATTGGTAATGCAGTATCTGATGTAATCGCTACAACCAACGATGCATTCCTTACTGAAAACGGAGTTGAAAAAGGCATAATGCAGCTTATTGATCAGCCGCGTGCTGAGGCGTTATTTGCCGCAATGGATCAGCGCACCGAGACACCGGGTGGCTCTGTAGCGAATACGATCTCTGGTTTAGGTTCTCTAGGTGTAAGCACTGCTTTTATCGGTAGGGTAGCATTGGATGATTTGGGTGCGTCTTACGCCGCTGCAATGATAGCTGAGGGTACTGATTTTCCAAATAAACCAATTAAAAATGCTGCGTTGCCCACCTCTCGTTCGATGATTTTTGTTTCTCCTGATGGAGAGCGTTCCATGAACACTTATCTTGGTATTTCCTCCGATGTTGGTCCTGATGATGTATCGTCTGAAGTAGTTTCAGATTGCGAAATTTTGTTTTTGGAGGGTTATTTGTTTGATAAGGAGCCGGGTAAGGCTGCATTTCGCAAGGCGGCAGATCAAGCCCGAACAGCAGGTGCGCGAGCCGGTATTTCCCTGTCTGACCCGTTTTGCGTCGATAGGCACCGGGACGACTTTCGCAAGCTTGTTGCGGGCCCGTTGGATTATTTCCTGTGCAATGAGGAGGAGCTGAAGTCGCTTTATCAGACGGATGACCTTTCCTCTGCATTGATCCTCGGATCAGCTGACTGTGAATTGGTTGTTTGTACGCGGTCTTCAGACGGTGTCTCGATTTGCCAAAAGGGCTCAAGGTGGGACGTCGGAGTTGTTCCTGTGACGCCTGTGGACGCCACCGGCGCTGGTGATCAGTTTGCGGCTGGTTTCTTGTACGGTTTGGTTCACCGCTATGATCTTCAAACCTGTGGAAAAATTGGTGGGATTGCTGCCTCAGAAGTGATCAGCCACATTGGCCCTCGTCCTGCCACGTCGATTTCAGAGCTAATAAAGGCGCAAGGTCTCACATAAGATCTTGATTGCTTGCAGATTGTTGAATGGCTCTGGCTGAGATCGATTTCAGCAATTTTTATCTTCCTTAGGATTTGGTGTTAAGAGTTGGATTAAGGTTTTAGAAAAATGTTTTTATAATGAAGATTTTGTAGATATGCAGTGGTTAAAAATGCTTCGTCCAAGGCATTAGATTGGTTGTTGTCAGCATCGCTTAGGGTTTTCTTCGCAAAGCTTACCAACCTAAGGCCCCCAACTCCTCTGGCATTTATCATATGCATTAAAATGTGGATGCTACATAAAATGGCGTGTCATTGGCTGTGTTTTTGGATATCTCTCAAAAGAAAGCTTACCATATACGGTAGTGGAATAATTATTTTGAAATTGAGGAGACTAACCTTGGGGTACGCATATGATGATCAAAATATTTTTGCTAAAATCTTACGCGGAGAGATTCCTAATACAACTGTGCTAGAATCAGAACATAGTCTCGCATTTCGCGATATTAACGCCCAGGCGCCAGAACATGTTTTGGTAATCCCTAAGGGGCCCTATGTGTGCTTTGACCATTTTGCGGCAGAAGCCAGCGCCGAGGAGATAGTGGATTTCACGCGTGCGATTGGCAACGTGGCTCAAGCTCTCAAAGTGGACCTGGGCTATGGGGGTGATGGGTACCGCTTATTGTCAAATACTGGGTTACATGGCGTTCAAGAGGTTCCTCACCTCCACATACACTTGGTTGCAGGCCGTCCTTTGGGCCGTATGCTCTGCTGGGATCACCCGTAATAAATGCTACTTGGTGATTTCTAAAAATACGTCCTGCAGATTAGGTTGCTCTGTTTGAATATCTTCAATATGCGCGTTTGCTGAACGCAGGGCATCAAGGATTGAGTTTGGAGATGTGATGCTGCGGCTATAGCTAAAGGCAAGGCTGCCATCTGGCCTTTGGTCCAAATTCACTCCATCAGGTAGTGATATTTCTTGGGGTACCTGTGCTTGTACAACGACAGTTTTAGTGTCCAGTTTTGACAAAAGGTTGGCTGTAGTATCCAGAGCCCGTAATTTACCCTCATGAATAATTGCGATTTTATCGCACATTTCCTGAGCTTCTTCGAGATAGTGGGTTGTTAAAATTACTGTCATGCCATCAGCATTCAATTGACGGACATTATCCCAAAGCATTTGGCGCAGTCCAATGTCTACACCAGCTGTGGGTTCATCGAGCACCAAAATCTGTGGGCTGTGGACCAATGCTTTGCCCAACAAGAGGCGTCTACGCATCCCGCCCGATAGACTGCGAGCGTAAGCGTTAGCTTTATCCTCCAGACCGATGAGACGCAGAATTTCATTTGTTTTGCGTTGATGCTTTGGCACGCCATAAAGTCCCGCCTGCATATCAAGAGACGCGCCTGGAGTGAAGAATGGGTCAAGGTTAAGCTCTTGAGGCATAACTCCAATTGCTGCGCGGGATTGCCGAGGGTTTTTGTCTTGATCAAAACCCCAAACATTAACTGTACCTGATGACTTTTGTACCAACCCGGCTAGGATATTTATCAGGGTGGATTTACCCGCGCCATTTGGTCCCAAAAGTCCAAATATTGATCCTCTTGGAATATCTAGATTTATGCCGTCTAATGCCGTTTTTGCACTCATTTTTTTAGTAGCAGCATAGGTTTTCCGGAGTCCTCGAAGCTCAATTGCATTTTCTGACATATCGGACCTTTCAAAGTGCTTGTGAGCTGCGCTGATTTTGGTATCTTAGTGTTCGACATATGCGGGGCGCAGCCCAACAGCAACCAAAAGGCTTAAAAATGATAACCCAAACATCAGAGATCAAAATTGTAGAGGCGTTTCGCGTGGCCTGTGATGGCAGCGAAGGTGCCTTGGGGCACCCCCGTGTTTGGTTGCAAATCCCAAACGACCTTGGATGGGTAGTTTGCCCATACTGTGACGCTAAAATGGTGTATAAAGAATTTGAAGGTAAGGTTTAAACTGCTTCAAGAATTAGTGTTCTAAATGGCCGAGTTAATCGCTTGAACAATATTGTTTTGGAGTCTTAAAGCTTTTCGAAAGATAGGCTTAACTGGTGACAATACCTCACTAGTACAGTCTTGGAAGTGAATTTTGACTTTTCTTTTTTATCTGGAAATAGCCTCTTGGCGACTGCAATTATTGGAATCACAGCCAGCAGCACTGGCAGCATTAATATTTTCATGTCACAAACCTATTAACCAATAAACCAGGGATCGCATCATCATGGCATTCGGGAACGGGCATCATCTTCATCTCATCGATGGATCTGCATTTATCTTCCGCGCATATCACGCCCTACCTCCTCTGACGCGCAAATCAGATGGATTGCCGGTTGGAGCTGTTGCTGGATTCTGTAATATGCTGCATCGCTATGTTGAGGGCAACACTGGCCCAGATGCGCCAACCCATGTTGCTGTGATTTTTGATCATTCTGGCAAGACATTCCGCAATGACATGTATGACCAATACAAAGCGAACCGATCTGCAACGCCAGAGGATTTAATTCCTCAATTTCCTCTGACGCGGGATGCTACTCGCGCATTCAATATAGCCTGCAAGGAGGTTCAAGGTTTTGAGGCTGATGACATTATTGCAACTTTAGCCACTCATGCCCGCAATGCGGGTGGTGCCTGTACGATCATTAGTTCTGATAAAGATATGATGCAATTGATTGGTGATGGTGTTGTTATGCTAGATGCCATGAAGAACAAGATTATTGATCGTGATGGTGTGCTTGAGAAATTTGGTGTCTATCCTGAACGGGTCGTGGATGTGCAGGCTTTGGCTGGTGACAGCGCGGATAATGTTCCGGGTGCGCCAGGTATCGGGATTAAGACAGCGTCTTTATTGATTAATGAATATGGTAATCTCGAAAGTCTTTTGGACCGCGCGGGTGAAATCAAGCAACCCAAACGCCGTGAAAGCCTTTTAGATAACCGCCCACAAATCGAATTATCGAAGAAACTGGTACAACTCGAATGCGATATGGATCTTGATTTCACCATTGATGATCTGGAAGTTCAAGACCCTATCCCTGAGGATCTCCTGGCATTCGTGTCTAAGATGGAGTTCAGAACACTCACCAAACGGCTTGCTGATCAAATGGGAACGGAAGCGCCAATTATTGAGGATTTAGTCGAGCGCGAAGCCACCAGTGACGTGCCAAAATCCCCCCCAATTAATATTAGTAAGTATGAAACCATCCGTGATGCGGCCAGTTTGCAGGTTTGGGTTGATCGAATTTATGCCCGTGGATATGTGGCTGTTGATACTGAAACGACTGGCCTGAATGATATGCGTGCAGATTTGGTTGGAGTTTGCCTTTGTGTTGAGGCCGGGCAGGCGGCTTATTTACCGCTTACTCACCGTGCCGGAAATGCAGATGACTTGTTTGGCAGTGATGAGTTGGCAGAGGGACAAATGAACCTTGCTGAAGCATTGGCTATGTTGAAGCCTGCTCTGGAGGACAGTACGATCCTCAAAATTGGCCAAAATATGAAATATGACGCGAAAATCTTGGCGCGTGTTGGAATTAATATTGGCCCAATAGATGACACAATGCTTTTGAGCTATGCGCAAAATGCTGGTATTCACAACCATGGCATGGATTTATTGAGTGAACGCTACCTCAACCATGTGCCCATCCCGATAAAGACTTTGTTAGGGACGGGGAAATCAGCAATAACATTTGACCGCGTGCCCGTGGATGAGGCTGCAAAATATGCGGCTGAGGATGCGGATATTACATTGCGTCTCTGGCAGTATCTCAAACCGCGCTTGCACCGTAAAAGAGTGACGACCGTTTATGAAACTATGGAGCGCCCCTTGGTGCCAGTATTAGCGCAAATGGAGCGGCATGGGATCAAGGTTGACCGAGATACTCTGAGCCGCATGTCGAACGGGTTTGCTCAAAAAATGGCAGCCCTAGAAGATGAGATACACACTCTTGCAGGGCGTACCTTTAATGTAGGGTCTCCCAAACAGCTTGGTGAAATCTTGTTTGATGAGATGGCCTTGCCAGGTGGCAAGAAAGGTAAGACTGGAGCATATGCAACTGGTGTTGATGTGTTGGAGGATCTTGCAACCGAACATGAATTGCCGGGTCGAGTGCTAGATTGGCGTCAATTAAGCAAGCTGAAATCAACTTACACAGATGCACTTCAAGACCATATTCATCCAGATACGGGCCGAGTGCACACCTCTTATTCAATCGCGGGGGCAAGCACGGGACGTTTGTCCTCAACAGATCCAAATTTGCAAAATATCCCGATCCGTACGGAAGAAGGTCGAAAAATCCGTGCAGCTTTTGTGGCTGAGCCGGGCAAGACCCTTGTGGCTTTGGACTATTCCCAAATAGAGCTTCGTATTTTGGCGCATATTGCTGATATTGGCAGCCTTAAGCAGGCGTTTGCCGATGGCATAGATATTCATGCCCTGACCGCTAGCCAGATGTTTGATGTGCCATTGGATGAGATGACACCAGATGTTCGGCGTAAAGCTAAAGCGATTAATTTTGGTGTAATCTATGGAATTTCTGGCTTTGGCTTGGCCCGTAACCTGCGCATTCCAAGAGGGGAGGCGCAGGCTTTCATCAACACCTATTTTGAACGCTTCCCGGGCATCCGAACTTATATGGATGATACTGTAGGCTTCGCGAAAGAGCATGGCTATGTCCAAACATTGTTTGGGCGTAAAATTCACACACCTGAAATAGATGCAAAAGGTCCACAGGCCGGTTTTGCCAAGCGGGCAGCTATAAATGCACCCATTCAGGGCACTGCCGCCGATGTGATCCGCCGCGCTATGGTGCGGATGCCAGATGCGATTGCGAAGCTGCCTGCCAAGATGCTCTTACAAGTACATGATGAATTATTGTTTGAGGTCGAAGATGGCGCTGTCGATGAGCTTACGGTGATTGCAAAGGGGATCATGGAGGGGGCCAGTATGCCTGCGGTGCGCCTGGATGTTCCCCTGATTGTTGAAGCGGGATCAGGCCAGAATTGGGCGGACGCTCACTAAAGTAAACCTCCAAAGTGTAGGGTAAATAATATGGTAAAACTCAGTCTTTCAGCAGCGACCATTGCAGCACAAGCTAGTGGATATATTGATGCGGCTAGTGGCGGAGTGGTGCCTCCTATCCAGCCAAGTACGACTTTTGTAAGAGATCGTGATTATGAGCCGCATAAGACTGGAAATATCTATGCAAGGGATCACAATGATGCCGTGCGAGTGGCTGAAGATCTTTTAGCCAAATTGGATAACGCGGAAGCAGCATTGTTGTTTCCCAGTGGAATGGCTGCAATCGCGGCCGTTTTTCGAGCCTTACCGAGCGGCTCTATCGTATTAGTCCAGTCTCAAATTTATTGGGGAGCAACAACGTGGATTCGCGGTTTCTGTGACCGGCGGGGCATGAATTTAATTGAGGCTGATTTGAGTGATCCCACACAGATGGAACAGCTTTGCGCAGCCAATAAACCTGACATTGTCTATATAGAAACCCCATCAAATCCATGGTTACGATGCACTGATATTGGTCATGCTGCGAAATGTGCTCATGCTGTTGGAGCGATGCTCGTTGTAGATGCCACTGCGGCGACGCCGATTTTGACCCGGACTTTGGATTTTGGTGCGGATATTGTGATGCATTCTGCCACCAAAGGGATCAATGGGCATTCTGATGTTTTGGCTGGGGTCCTCGCCACAAACACACCGCTTTCGGATCACTGGAATGCTATGGCTATAGATCGACATGATGCGGGCGCCGTGATTGGTAGTTTTGAAGCTTGGTTATTGATCCGTGGGATGCGGACATTGCCTCTGCGGGTTGAACGCATGTCACAAAATGCGCAGGTTGTGGCAGAGTTTTTGTATTCCCACCCGGCTGTGGAACATGTGTTTTACCCCGGTCTTCCTAATTTTGTCGGCCATCAAGTGGCAGCGATTCAAATGACCCAAGGTTTTGGATCGCTTTTGTCGTTTACGATCAAAGGGACAGCGTTAGATGCACTACGGGTCGCTGGGAAACTGGATTTATTTCACCGAGCCACATCCTTGGGTGGCGTTGAAAGCTTAGTTGAGCACCGATTTACGATCGAGCCACATACAGGTATTCCCGAAAACCTTCTACGCTTGTCAATTGGGATAGAGGGTGTGCAGGATCTCATAGATGATCTTGAGCAGGCTTTAGTTTGAGGTTTGGAAATGTGTGCAGCTAATGGACAAAAGTTATGCTGATCCTGTTCAACAAACCTTTCAATGTGTTGTCGCAATTCACCGATAAAAGTATACACGGGCGAGAACGTGAGACTCTTTCGCCGTATATTCCTATTCCCCATTTGTATCCTGCTGGCCGTCTTGACCGCGACAGTGAAGGTTTGTTGCTTTTGACCGATGACGGTAAGCTACAGGCTCGCATTACCCAACCCAAAAATAAGATGCTCAAAACATATTGGGCTCAAGTTGAGGGAGTACCCTCAGATGATGTGTTGGGTATGCTACGAAGTGGAGTGAAGTTGAGAGACGGGACCACTCGGCCCTCGAAAGCGCGGTTTATCCCAGAGCCAGAAGGTCTTTGGCCTCGAAACCCACCAATTCGGCTTCGAAAGTCTGTGCCAGATAGTTGGATTGAATTACAAATTACTGAGGGCAAAAATAGGCAGGTCCGACGGATGACAGCTGCTGTTGGTCACCCCACATTGCGACTTATCCGCGCCCAAATAGGTGATTGGACTTTGGATAAGTTGGCGCCTGGGTCATACCGCTCCGCAACGTAAGCCTTTGCAAATGCGAGGGTGCAGCTATCATGGAAGCATGAAACATTTAGATATTAGCATAGTAGACGGTTTGGCGACTGTGTCGCTTAATCGACCTGAAAAGAGAAACGCCCTTACTGAAGAGTTGTTTAATGCTCTTTATGACGCCGGGGTCAGTTTGCAGCAAACTCCAGGGTTGCGTGCGGTTATTATAACTGGTGCTGGTGCTGATTTCTGTGCGGGCATTGATTTGCAGTTTTTGCAATCACTCCTGCCCCGCTTGGACGAAATTCGTGCGGAAATGCGAAATCTAAATCAGAAAGGCGTTGCAAATTGGTTCCAGAGACCCTGTTATATTTGGCGTGAACTTCAGGTCCCTGTAATAGCCGCGATTGATGGAGTTTGTATTGGAGCTGGCCTACAGTTGGCTCTCTGCGCTGACATTCGGTTGGTGGGCCTAAATACAAGGATGAGTATCATGGAGGCGAAGTGGGGCCTTATTCCGGACATGGGGATCACCCAGGCTTTGCCGCAATTGATGCGCGTGGATCAAGCAAAAGAATTGATGATGACTGCTCGAATGATGACTGCAGAGACTGCGCAACAAGTTGGGCTCGCGACTCGTGTAGTTGAAGACCCGCTTGCCACAGCTCAGCATTTGGCTTCTGAAATTATGAGCCGTAGTCCAGAGGCGGTGAACGGAAGCAAGGCTTTGATTGATCAAACTTGGACGCTTCCAATGGGAGAGGGTCTTGCTATTGAAGGCGCGTTGCAAGCTGATATCATTGGTACACCCAATCAGATGGAATCGGTTATGGCTGGCATGAGTAAGCGCGCGCCCCTGTTTAACTGATTATATGGGCTTAGCCTTCAAGGTCTGCTGAGGGAATGATGGGGAAGAAAGTGGATTTGGAACGCACCCCAAACCAGCTTTGACCCTCGTGATGGTCATGTTCCCCAATATCTACTAAACGGTAGAAACTTTTGCGATCGATCAAAGCCTCAAGATTGTTGCGTACCAGAACATAAGGGGATGGCTCGCCTGTTTCCGGGTCACGCTCAACCCGAATTCGATTTTTGGGCCCCGCAATCATTTGGTCGCCGACCTGGGTCGTAAAATGTAGATCCCCGTTTATAACATCAAAATCAACAGCAACAAACGGTGCATCATCTACCGTGATCCCGACTTTTTCAACTGGGGTCACAAGAAAGTAAGCGCCTTCCTCTAACTTTAAGATTGAAGCAAATAATTTTACTAAGGCAGGCCGTCCAATGGGTGTTCCCAGATAAAACCATGTCCCGTCCCGCGCAATTCGGATGTCCAAGTGGCCACAAAATGGAGGGTTCCAAAGGTGAACAGGTGGCAATCCATTGCCTTTTGAGGCTGCATTAACACTCGCTGCAAGGTTTTCTGCCGATGGTGCCTCGATCTTCTGTCCCGTCATGTGATTTTTAATCCCAAATTTCAAAGCCAAAGTACATAGAGCATTTAGATAGATCAATATATGGTAATGTCATGGCTACAGGTGAGAATATTATATTTGAAATTGAACGCTTTTTTCAAAAGTAAGCTTGCATTCATAGAAAAATTAAATGTCTAAATTATACATAACGTCGCGATAAACGTTAGCATTAGAACTTGTGCCTTGGCCAACCAAAACGGTGAAGCGCTCGAAGAATATAGGACTCATCGCCCATGATTGAAACCTACTGTGCCATCATGCCTGGGGTTTTGTAGCTGGAGAGTTTTTTTGAAATGTCCAATCACAATTG
>JAPKEA010000309.1 GCA_028822275.1 Planktomarina sp.
GGAAACTTTTAGGCCGCTGATATGGCCAGATTTGACCACATAATAAGCGTCTACAATCCGCGACGAATGTACTCAGAGCTGGGTTGGAAAAGCCCATCGCCTTCGAACGAAAATTTGCTTAAATAATCGCTGGCATCGGCATGAAGCTGCAAGTGGTCTAGTTCGGTATCCGGAGCTGAAATGTCCAGTCATCGAATAGCCTCAGCCCCTAAATGGCCATCTCCACCGCCCCGGGCTGTTTGTAAAATTTCCCATCAGTGCCCTCATTGCCTTGCGCATGATCGTACCGTTAGCTTCACAGCGTCATTGGTTCGCATCGGGTGCCATGCGGTGGGTGATTATTTCAAGTCATTAATAAATTTTTCTACATTTTCAATTACATGTTGATTTAAGTTTTCATCGTCCACAGCTATTGCGTTTGTAGTGCCTGCTAGAGCAATAAAAAATGAGCCGTTTATGACAGTAGCTGTACTTAACTTAATATCGGTAAATCCATAGCAGGGGCCGGCACCGTTTTCAGAAATGCGTTGTGCCATCACCGTGATTTGAAAGAGGAATGTGGAAGTTTTTGCTCTAGGGGTCAAATCTTCAACCACATCAACCCCTTTGATGCGCAACGCCTCTTTGGCATACTCCCGAGCTTTTTTTAAATTTGTCCAACACGCTCCTGATGCTTGATCCAAGAGGATGACCTTGATGCCCGCGACATTGCTCAACCGAAAGCGATCGTCAAAAACTTTCGCCTCCGCTTGCGTGCCAAGCGTCAATAAAAATGCTAGTATTATGGCCCGCATGGCGATACCTCGTTTGAGTAAAGTCCCCTCGCTAACCCATTTTGCCAGCGATTGTGGCGATGTATTTTTCATCAACTCAGTCTTAATTTTGCTGCGCTGCTTTCAGCGCTAGATACCCTTTAGTTTCTTTAATATGTCCGTTTTCTTCGGCATAATCTAATGGCGTTTTACCATCTTCGTCGGTTGCTGTCACGGATGCACCGGCGGCTAACAATATTTGGATATTTTCAGGTTCGCAAGAAAAGCAACTCGCAGCTCTGTGCAATGGTGTCCAACCGTCAGCCTCTTCGGCCATGACGTCTGCGCCGCCGGCCAGCAATGCTTTGATAGTTTCGGTGGTGCCATTTGCCGCCGCTGAGTGCAGCGGTGTGGAGCCACACTCATGCCGGGCTGTAATATCTGCGCCAGCGGCCAGTAGCGCTTTGATTGTTTCACCGGTGCCTTGTTGTGATGCATAATGCAGCGGTGTGGCGCCATCATTAGTTCGTGCCATGACGTTTGCCCCTGCATCCAGCTCAGCCTGCAAATCAGCCGTTGTTGCAGTCTTCCACCATTCCCCGTCACATAGTTTGCCGCATTCAGCCATAGCCTGAGAAGTGAAGCTCAACGAAAATACGAGAATCACAGCGCGCATGAGGTACCTCTTAAACAAAAACCAGTGTTAAAATATTAGCTAAATTATAATTATATGCAACCTGCAAGCGCCAGATACGACCCTACGCTGGTCTTGTTGGTCGGCGATGGTCACGCACAGGCGCGAGTGGGCGATGCAAGCTTGACAGCCCAACCAGACGCACCGTCTGGGTGATTAAATATCTTAGGCGCCGATAGCTCTCGCGTTGTTAAAAGTTCAAAAATATATTGATTATTACGGCAATAAATATAAACTTTTTAATGACTTGAAACTACGAAATATGGATACCCGAGAATGCCTAGTAGCATGCATGGAAAAGACATCGATTGGCGAGGAAAAGGGCTTGTCTCTCGATCTATACAAACGCTTGGGCAAGCGCGGTTTTGCACCTTATGAAGTGGGTATTTTTATATCTCACCACCAAGCTTATGCCATCTGATCCGTGGTGAGACATGCCCGTTAAACGTAACAAGAAAAAACACCGACGCACTGTCATTAGCGATGCAGCCCGAGCAATCTGGAACCAGACACATGGCGAAAAAATCGCCCTTTTTGATGATGGGTCAGGCCTTATTGTTAACGAACAGCTAGCAGAGGCCCTTGGAGAGGAACCTTTCATTGTGATGCTCGACCTGCGCGCACTTGTCGATGACCTCGAGACCCCTGCCGGTGATGAAGGAAAGCGAAATACGGGGCCTGCTACGGTCAGAAAATCTAACAGTAGCTAGCCTTGAGCGGTATTGCGATGAGCCGCGAACAGGTAACTTCCTCAGAGGTGTATACTGTCAAGCGAGGCTTGACGCAGCAACAGACCCGCGAGGCAAAGTATACGGCGCGTTGATGGTGGCTTATCAAAGATCCCCCTGACTTGGATGGAACGGGGTTGGCGATAGCCCAGATAGATGCGGCGTGTGAGTGAGGTGCTACTGGGCGGGGGGGCAGGTTTCTGGCTGTGTCCTTCGATCATGTTTGTCCTGGTCAAAACGCAAAACTTAATCATTTTTAACTGAGCGGTAGGCAGATTTTTTGGGCCTCGATCGTGCCATGCCCATACTTCGGTGAAATCAGCGGTGTCAATGGTTCTCCCGTCTGCAAGGTCAGACCGGCTCAGATAGGCCTCGGTCAGGTTGGCCCCGCACAGGTTCGCAATTTTGGAGCTAATGTTGGGTTCGTGCAAAAAGGTTCAGATTTCGCAATTTGTCTCGTCGTTTCCGCCCATGTTTCTACTGGCTCTCAAATAGATGTGACAATACATTCACAAGGGCAGCGTTTGGCAGGAAAATCAGCTTTTAGATTTATTGATAGGCCGGGCCAGCGCCCAGTGGACTTAAATAGGCGCACCCTGCCGCAACATGAGATTGGTCACGTTGGCTGGTTTCGCAACCTTTTGCGTCATGCCGTGCGCATTGCTGAGAATTTACCCGCAATCCTTCATGGCACATCCATTTTTGGTTTTTGTCAGAGCGCGGCTGGCGCGTCTATAACGACTGTGTATTGTTTTATGCTGCCAACACCCAGCCCATATTCGAAAATGCAGTATGGTTTGTTTAAAGACTGTCGCGCGCAGTTGTCGCGTGGATCTATCCTGTGGGGCTGGTCGGGCTAAATTATTCGTTGTGCTTGCTTGATAAATACACAAGGTTGAATGGGCAGATGGCTTTACTCATCTGTTTTGAATTTTCTGAGATGTATGTGACCCTGCAGTGTCACTCTAGAGAACAAAGTCCGCCTGCCAGAGATAGCACTTACTCTTTTGGGTCTTTCCGTTTTTGATTATATTCTGGGTATCTCGTATCGGCTTAGCAACCAAGAGCAGAACTGCGATCATAATACCAGACATGAAGACACCAGCAGCGATTTCCATGAGCGTCATTGTGTATCCATCTTAATTTTGTTTCCGGATGTTAAGTGCCAGCTCATCCATTATGAAGTTAGTTGTTTGGTTGTATATGCTTAGAAGTAAACATTAGTAGGTAAGGGGTTTGAGCGCATTGTGGAAAGTCCTATGCGGCAGTTCAGGCAGCACGCATCAGTGGCAAACCGCCTTGAAGGTAACTTGGGTCAGGCGCTATTCATATTTTGCAGAGTTCAGAGTGGTCTGCATCAACGCCCTCCAAGGGCAGGAAGGCAACAAATCATATCATTCTTTGCTAAGCGCAGAGCAGTTGGCGCGGATTAACACATTATTCTCATTGTCATACGGGATGCCGCGTGTTGATGACAGCAAGTTTGTACGCGGTATCATCCCTATTATCTGAAACGGGATTGGGGTGGCAGGATGCTACCGCTATCTAGTTGTTTGATCCCACGGTTTGATGGTGCGATCTGTTCTTTGGAATGGAAGGA
>JAPKEA010000310.1 GCA_028822275.1 Planktomarina sp.
CAATTGAAATAATTAGAGGCACAACAACAAAAGAAAATTTGAATTTTTTTGATATTGATGGGGCAGGCAGAAGTATCTGTTTAGCATTTCCAAAGCATTTCTGCTCGAGTCGAGTGTTTATGGACTTTGTGGGAAAATGTCGAAGTACTCTTAGACAACAATACGATCTCACACGACAGGAAGCTTTGTTGGAATTAGATTTGATTGTAATCAAATGAATTTTTTTGCAAAATTATTCTCAAAAAAACGATGGAGCCATGAGATGAATATCAAAAGGCTAAATTTGTTAGGAGCGTTTGTCGGAGTTGCAAGCTTTATGCTTTGTAATTCGGCTCTCGCTGAAAACATAATCACCGCGAATTGTACCGGCATGATGGACCTGGAAATCTATTATTTCAATCCTGCGGAAGAATTGCAGGTTGTTCCTGGCTACGGCGAGGTTAAATTTGTCCTGTCGGAAGAGTTCATCACCCTCTCGGGTGAATTTGGACAGAAAAGGTTCGATTTGAAAGCGGGTACGCTGTATTTCAACGATAGCGATACAGGCCTTTATTGCACCTACAAGGGTCTCAAATAGGAACAAATCCATTTGAATTTTAAAATACAGCCATTTATTTTAAATTGTAAAATTAAACTTTTCTAACTGCTATGGATGTCGCGGTGCTTAGTGCGTTGAGGCTCAATACATAGATAAGTTATGAAATTATTTGAATTATCAATTATTAAAATTGATTTTAATCGAAGATATTCATTTTGAGTCTCCAGCGTTACCCATTAAACTTCAATAATACGGTGGTGAGCAACCAGCACCATTTTGTGCTTAGTTCGTTTGGAAAGTCATTACGCGACCAGCCAAGCGGCCACTATGAGAATCCAAAATCCCTATTCTATTTCTGGGGATGATTGCAAAATAAGGATGCTAAAATGGCGCTAACACTCAACATTAATGGCGAAGACCATGTGGTTGACGCAGATTTTCAAATGCCTTTGCTTTGGGCTATTCGAGAAAAAGCCGGTTTAACCGGTACCAAATTTGGCTGCGGTATCGCTCAGTGCGGTGCATGCACAGTAATAATTGATGGAAACGCGGTGCGATCTTGCAACATGCCCGTTGCTGCGGCGGTTGGAAAATCCATTCGTACAGTGGAAGGGGTTTCGGCAGATAATGATCACCCGGTCCAGCAGGCTTGGCAAGAGATTACGGTGCCCCAATGCGGATACTGCCAATCAGGCCAAATCATGTCGGCTGTGGCTTTATTGGAAAAAAACGACGCACCATCTGACAATGAAATAGATAAGGCCATGGCCGGCAATATTTGTCGCTGTGGGACCTATCCTCGTATTCGTGCGGCCATTCATCGGGCAGCCGAAATCGCAAAATCTTGAGGAGAATGAAAATGAATAAATTAAACTTCACAAGACGAAACTTTTTGAAGGTCACTTCTTCCTTAGCTGGTGGTTTGGTTATCGGTTTCCATTTGCCACAAACGGCCGAGGCTAGCGCTGGAGGCGCCATCGAAATCAATGCGTGGTTGACAATCGACGCTGATAATATCGTGAGCATCGTTACGCCTCAAACAGAAATGGGGCAGGGCGCGTTCACTTCCGTGCCTATGATGATAGCAGAAGAACTGAACATTCCTTGGGAAAACGTACGCCACGTTATGGCCAGTGCTAACCGCCACGTGAATAATGACAACCTGTACACCACAACATCGACTGGTGGGTCACGAACCGTTGCTAGCCGCCATCCCTACATGATGCAGGCTGGTGCGTCTGCGCGCGAACGTTTGCGGGTCGCTGCTGCTAACCGCTGGGGTGTTTCTGTAGATCAAGTTAACGCCAATCAGGGAATGCTGACGTCAGGGTCCCAATCTGGTTCATACGGAGATTTTGCTGCCGATGCCGCAGAGGTTACCCTTGCAGAAGAACCAAAGATCAAGGCTTACAAAGATTGGTGGTTACTCGGAAAATCTGTGAAACGCCTAGATATTCCACAGAAGACAAACGGCACGGCAACGTATGCTATTGACGTAGAAGTCCCTGGAATGGTTTATGCTGCAGCTCAAGCCTGCCCAGTACCTGAAGGTAAATTGGTAAGCTATGATTTTGAAGCTGTCAAAAATATGCCAGGTGTCATTTCGGCAGTTGAGTTGAAGCAAGTCAAGCCAGTTGCAGCATTTACGGATCTGCGTAGCGGCGTAGCAATCGTGGCTGAGACTTGGTACCAAGCGAAGAATGCTTTGGCCGTTATGCCAATCGTTTGGGACTTTGGCCGCGGTGCATCTATCACTTCCGAAAGTCAAACTGCGGAAGCAATGAGCCTAATCTCGGGCCCTGGTACGCTTGTACTTGATGTAGACGGCAATCCCGGTAAGAGACGAGATAAAGGTGTGAACCAAGAAGCTGTGCCAGGCATTATCGCTGCATCTAACAATGTTGTTATTGGCGAAGTGTTTCATAGACCTTTTGAAAGCCACGCAACGATGATGCCACCTTGTGCCGTTGCTGATGTTACGGCGGATCGCTGTGATATTTGGACTTTCACCCAGGATATTGCGCGTTCATTGAACGAAACTGCTGATCAGTTAGGGCGTGATACCAAGAATGTTCATTTGCATCAAACATACTTGGGCGGTGGTTTTGGGGGTGGCTATAATATGGATGTGCACCGGCAAGCCGCGGCAATTTCCGCAGAAATTGGGCGACCTGTTAAAGTCATCCGTAGTCGTGAAGAGGACATTGCTCAAGATTCACAGAGACCACCAATTTGGGGGACTTACCAGGCTGCGTTGGGTGATGATGGACTTCCTGTTGCATTAACTACCCACATAGTTGGCGAAGAAAAAATGCCTGCATTCACACAGCGCAGCGTGGCCGATATGCCATACATAGTTGCAAACCGTCGGCATGAGTATAGCAGTGTGAAAAGCCACATACCAATTGGATATCACCGAGCGCCGGGCGCAAACGCGAACGGATTTGTAATCGAACAGATGGCAGACGAGCTTGCGCAAGCTGGTAGTTGGGATCCCCTAGATTGGCGCCTTAAACTTACAGAGGGAAATGAACCTGTACAGCGCGTTCTTCTTGCTATGAAAGAGAAGTCTGGCTGGAAAACGGATCTTGGCCCTGGTGTGGGTATGGGGTTAGCTCTTGTTGAATCTCATGGTACAGTTTCAGGCTGTGTTGCAACTGTCGAGATCAGTCGGAGAGGTCAAATCTTCATTGACCGCTTGCAATACTTCATAAACAGCGGATATGTGATCAATCCGCTTAACGCGACAGAGCAAGCTGAAAGCTCTGCCATATGGGAATTAAGCCATTCCATGACTGGCGGTCTTCAAATTCGTGATGGAAAAATTGCGAATACGAACTTTGATTCCTACACTATGATGAGAATGGCTGACACGCCTCCTAAGATCGAAGTACATCTTGAAATGTCTGAAGATCAGTGGTGGGGAGGGCTTGGTGAACCAACAGGACCGCCAACACCGCCAGCGATTGCAAATGCGATTTTCTACGCAACTGGAAAACGCATCAGGTCAACACCGTTTTCAAAAGCTAATCTGTAAAACCGGTACCACCGCTGGTTGCGTTGCCGTTAAGTTGTTGAAAAATTTAAAAGGGGCCTTTTTTGGCCCCTTTTTCATTGTGCTTCATTGATGTGTCCGGCGTGGAGTTGGAGTTATCCGACTGATACTGGTCCACCGAACTCCTTAACGTGACCCGGTGCCGATGTTCAAAAATAGCGCAAGCCCTTACCGCCTGAAT
>JAPKEA010000311.1 GCA_028822275.1 Planktomarina sp.
ATCTCCGTGTGCATAGCGTCAGACCACTTTTGAGGTAGAGTTGAAACCTCGGCGACGCGCGTACCAACTCCCCACGCACCGTCAGTGCCCCGGCGGAACGCGCCAGACCAACTATTTGCGATAGGCGCCCCCAGTCCACCTACTTGAGCGTTATCTGTATTGGTTGTGGAGACTGATCCGTTCACACAGACCGTGCATCCCATGTCGCCAATCGCCTGCAACTCGTCGCACAACTCGTCCTGCTCGTACACCTCTCCGATCCTCACGCTTGCCTTGCCCCCCTCCTCGCGCTTCCGTTCACGTGCACGGTTGAGCCATCGGAGAGACGTCGGAGTAGACATTGGATCCCACTTGCCAGCCTCGAAGAGCTTGTTGCATCGTTCGAGCTCGGCTGTGGTGGTGCCGTCCATCTTGACTTCGGGGTTGATCCCATGTGCCATAAAGCAATAATCGTCTATGCGACAGGCTATGGTTCAATGAATGGTTGGGTGGCTGACATTGTCGATAAAGAGACTGCGGATAAGGTCGGAAAGGTCTGGGGGCTCGGTTCTGACACGCCAAAAGACCCAGGCCCATGGGAAGGCGAGCTGCGCAACATGTGGAAACCGACCCAGCAAGAGGCGCTCTGGTTTCATGGCGGCAATCTCCATCAATCGCGTCACTATTCCCACCATCTTGCCATGCAGCTCAAGGCCCGGATGGAGGGTATTCCAACGCCAGTTTTTGGGCTGCAGGATGTTCACCACACAGGTTAAATTGAAGACGCACGCTGGACGTAAGTTGGTGCGTGGGCGATAAAGGAATTGATAATATGTCCCAACGCACAAGAACCAAAGTCGCTGCTGGAAACTGGAAAATGAACGGCAAAGTGAGTGATCTGAAAGAGGTCACAAAAATTGCGCATGCTGCACGGCAAAGGAAGACGGTATTCACTCTGCTTTGCTTGCCTCTAACGCTGTTTGGGCGGGTTGGTGGCGCTGGGTTAAGTGTGGGCGCGCAAGATTGCCATGTAAGCGCATCTGGCGCCCATACCGGTGAAATTTCTGCCGAGATGATCGCGGATGCGAGTGCTACGCACGTCATAGTGGGTCATTCCGAGCGGCGTACCGATTATCTGGAAAGTGATTGCCTTGTCCAACAAAAAGCCCAGGCTGTACTCGGGGCTGGATTAACAGCTATTATTTGTGTTGGAGAAAACAGAGAGCAATATGAGGCGGGTCAAGCCTTGGCTGTATTGCAAGCGCAGATCGAGGGGTCGCTTCCTGAGGCTGCCAATAGCAACAATGTGATCGTTGCATACGAACCGGTATGGGCTATCGGAACGGGCCTACTGCCGACCAATGAAGAAATTCAATCTGTGCATTCTGAAATCCGTGAAATGTTGGGCCGCCAAGTGGTAGATGGCGAAGGGATCTCGATCCTATACGGAGGGTCGGTGAAGGGCAGCAATGCAGCCGAAATTTTTTCGCTTCCGGATGTTGATGGGGCCCTTGTGGGAGGAGCGTCGTTAAAGGCGAACGACTTCATCCCAATAATCGAAGCACTAGATGCAGCAGAGGCATAACCCATGGCTTCAATCGTTTTTGACCTTGATGGGACGTTGATCGACAGTGCCCCTGACATTCGTAACATAGCGAACCGCGTACTGAGCCAAACCGGTTATGCCCCTCTTTCGATGAAGGAAACACATGCCTTTATTGGCAATGGTGCAGTTGTTTTTGTTCAAAAAATGTGTGAAGCACGCTCTGTCCCTGCAAGCGAACAAGCGTTAAATCTAAAGACGTTCTTGGATTTATACGAAGGTGCAGTTGATCTGACTAAGCCATATCCCGGCGTTATTGATGCACTTATTCGCCTTAGGGCAAAGGGGCACAGGTTGGGAATATGTACAAACAAACCGATCGCTCCCTGCCGTGCAATTCTTACACATTTGAATTTGACTGATCAATTTGACACAATAATCGGCGGAGACAGCCTGACAGTTCGCAAACCTAATCCTGAACCTTTGCAAGAAGCCATTGACCAGCTCAAAGGCGGGTTCGCGATTTATGCCGGGGATAGTGAAGTTGATGCAGAGACGGCAAGACGTGCCAACGTGCCTTTTGTTCTATTTACACGAGGATATCGCAAAAGATCAGTAGATCAATTGCATCACGATGCAACGTTTGACGACTTTGAAAACCTACCAGATATCATCGATATGGTGATCGTTTGATGTTCTGTTATTTTTTTGAAATTAATTTGAGGTGATAATGAAACAGCTGCTATTTGGTGTCTTTGAGAATGCACAGTCGAATGATTCTGGTACCGCAACCTGGCGACACGAAGATAACCAACGAATTGATTTTGACAGCCTCGATTACTGGATTAAAATTGCTAAGATATGTGAGGCAGGGGGGGTGGACTGGCTCTTTCTTGCGGACGCATGGGGGTGGTCGGAGATTGATGGTGTCCGACCTGATATCTGTGATGAAGAGGCTCTTGATCTTCCGCGCCTGGACCCGGCTATCGTGGTTGCTTCTCTACTTCAATGTACTAATCGATTAGGGCTTGTGTTAACAGGCTCTACTTTAGTGGAGGCTCCGTATTCGTTCGCAAGACGTATGGCTACATTGGACCATCTCTCTAAAGGGCGTATTGGGTGGAACGTTGTGACAACAGGCACTGCCGAAACTGCTACGGCCGCATTTGGTAAGGTAATGGTGAAACACGATCAGCGCTATGAAATGGCTGAGGATTTTATCGAGTTAACCTACAAGCTTTTTGAAGGCGCTTGGGAGCCAGACGCTGTTGAAAGGGATAGGTCTGGTCGTTACTCTGATCCCCAAAAAGTACACCGCATACTCCACTATGGACCCTATTTTAAATGTGAGGGTTATGGGAACTCGCACTATTCCCCCCAAGGGACACCTGTTATATTTCAAGCTGGGTCCTCTCCGCGTGGAATCCAATTCGCAGGAAAACATGGTGAGTGTATTTTTGTGGCCGGGGACACCTCTTTCGTTTCTAAGCAAACAAATAAAATCCGAAAGGAAGCGGCATTAAATGGGCGTGACCCTCAAAGCGATATTAAGGTCATATGTGCATTTTCTTGTGTAGTTGGCGATACTGAGTTTGAAGCTCAGGAAAAGCATAATACTATTTTAAAAACTCAGAGGTGTAATGTTGCGGCCGCTTCATACGCTATGTTCACTGGGCTTGATTTATCAAAATATGACCGAAAAACTAAAATGTCAGACCTAGAAACTGAAATGTCAAAAACGCAAGTTTTGCGTTTTGGCGAAGTTAGCATAGGAGAAGTTTTAGATAATTGGCATGAAAACGGTGTCCGCCCTAAACCAATTGTTGGAACCGCTGACCAGATTTCTGATGTTATGAGCCAAATGGCAAGAGAGGCTGATCTAGATGGGTTCATGTTTACGCCAATGTCCCAGCCTTCATCAACAATTGACTTTATTGATAAGATACTTCCAATAATGCGAAGTCGACATGTCAATAAGAAGAATGTCTGTGACCAATTTCTGCGTCAAAGACTACTGGGTACAAAAACACCTTATCTTTCGGCAAGCCATCCTGGTGTAAAATACAGAGTTCAGCGCCATAAAAAGCCTCTCAACTCTTAAGTGTTTATGGCAGCGCTAAATGAAAATTTCTATTTGCGCCTAATACGTAACTGGAGTGATCTGATTTACTGAACAGCCTCCACAGCCGAGCGCTCCTATGGGATAAGCTGCGCCCGCCGGTAT
>JAPKEA010000312.1 GCA_028822275.1 Planktomarina sp.
TAACCTTGCCAAGGTTAGGGTCGAGAGTTCGAATCTCTTCGCCCGCTCCAGTCAGATAAAAAAGGCCAGCGTTATTACGCAGGCCTTTTTTGGTTTTAATGCAACCTCCCCTGTACGTTTTACTTACCCCTTCAAAACGTGCATTCAGTCACCTATAATACTGATGAACATTGAAAGTCCTACCATGCGCAAAAGTCAGATTACTCGCACAACTGCAGAAACCAAGATCGTGGTGGACATAAATCTAGATGGCTCAGGTGAATACTCTAATAAGACAGGCATTGGATTTTTTGATCACATGCTGGATCAATTAGCACGTCACTCATTGATAGACATGAAAGTCAGGTGCGAAGGTGATTTACATATCGACGATCACCATAGTGTCGAGGATGTAGGAATAGCTTTGGGCCAAGCGTTAACTCAAGCCGTTGGCGACAAGCGCGGCATTCGACGCTATGGTGATTGCCACCTTGCAATGGATGACGCTTTGGTGCGGAGCGCTCTTGATCTGTCTGGCCGTCCTTTTCTGAAATGGAACGTTAACCTACCAACCCAAAAAATCGGAACATTTGACACTGAGTTAGTGCTTGAGTTTTTTCAAGCCTTCTCCACGCATGGGGGTATCACTTTACATGTGGACAAACTAGACGGCATAAACAGCCACCATATTGTCGAAGCGACATTTAAATCAGTTGCGCGAGCGCTGCGCGAGGCCTTGGAAACCGATCCCCGTAAATCCAGTGCTATTCCGTCGACCAAAGGAATACTATAAGACTATGCTTACTGCTCTGATTGATTATGAGAGCGGAAACCTACATTCCGCCAAAAAAGCTTTCGAGCGAATGGCGGCAGACTTGGCAAATGAAGATGTAATAGTCACGAGTGATCCAGATATTATAAGCAAAGCCGACCTGTTCGTATTGCCTGGTGTTGGCGCTTTTCCTACTTGTCACGCGTCTCTAACCTCTAATACAGGCTTACTTGAGGCTTTGAAAGAAGGCGTTGAGTCACAGGGCAAGCCCTTTTTAGGTATTTGCGTCGGCATGCAAATGATGGCCTCTTGCGGTCATGAATTCGAACCCACAGACGGCCTAAACTGGATTGAAGGCAATATCCATAGGATTAGGCCGGCAGCGCCTAGAATGAAGATCCCACACATGGGATGGAACGATTTGGTTATATCAGGGAACCACCCTGTATTAGCAGGGTTGCAAACAGGGGATCATGTGTATTTTGTGCACTCTTACCATTTTAAAGTTAGCAACCCAGAAGACAGGTTAGCGCATGTCGACTATGGAGGTGAGATAACTGCAATTGTGAGCAACGGTACGCGCATAGGAATGCAGTTTCACCCAGAAAAAAGCCAGAGCACAGGGCTCCGGCTGATTTCAAACTTTATGAGCTGGCGGCCTTAACTATTTGACACGTGTCCAGTTTTGACCACGGCATATAAAACCACCTACGCAGCCTTTCACAACCAAAGTTTCGCCTTTAAAGGACATCTTTGATTTATAGGTTTTATCGGTATCTGGTGCCCAAATTGTGCCACCTGAATATTTTCCATTGCTCCCGATTTTCATATCCAAAATAATGTCTTTGCCTACGCTAGATCTGTTGTCACTATTGATTACGTCAACAATCACGCCGCAAAGACGATCTCCACAGGGGCTGATTTCTACATGAATATAGGCACCTTTATCATTCGGCGCGGACATCCACAGCCCCTCAGCGCGATCTGCAGCCATTGCAGTTGTCGCGCTTACAGCCAAAACTGCTAAAATTATCATTAGTTGTTTCATCATTTTCTCCCTGAATTCTCACGTTACGGTTTACTAACACGAACTAGCCCTAAAATATCCAAATCAATCAAGTATAACTTGAGGTAGCTTTGCATCTTTCTAACAACCGTGACATAGGATCGCCAATTATCACCTAAAAGAGATACTGATGATCCTATACCCAGCAATCGATCTAAAGGATGGACAAGCCGTACGCCTTATAAAAGGCGAAATGGACCAAGCTACAGTGTTTCATGATCATCCAGCAGCACAAGCAATTGATTTTGAAAACGCTGGCTGTGCTTGGATCCATCTTGTTGACCTTAATGGTGCCTTCGCGGGTGAGCCCGTAAACCGCAGAGCGATAGAAGAAATTCTATCCTCAGTCTCAGTGCCTTGCCAACTAGGCGGTGGGATTCGGGATCTAAACACAATTGAAGCATGGGTGAGCCGCGGCCTGGAACGAGTAATCCTTGGAACAGTGGCTGTGGAAAATCCAGATTTGGTGCGCGAAGCTGTACGAAACTTTCCGGATAAAATTGCTATTGGGCTCGATGCCCGGAAAGGTCGCGTTGCGACGCGGGGATGGGTTACTGAAACGAATATCATGGTTACCGATCTTGCAAAAAAATTCGAGGGCGACGGAGTTTCGGCGATTATCTACACTGACATAAACCGAGACGGCGCAATGGCAGGGCCAAATGTGGTTGCGACCGAGAGCCTTGCGCGTGCGGTAAATATTCCTGTCATCGCGTCAGGTGGCATCTCATCGATTGCCGACCTTATCGAACTGAAATCTACCGGCGTGATATCAGGTGCAATTTCCGGGCGTGCGCTTTATGATGGTGCTATTGATCTTAAAGAAGCTCTAATAACAATGAAACAACCATTTCTTGGCCGCTAAAGGCGTTTCAAAATGCTCAAAACCCGCATAATTCCTTGCCTTGATGTCGCAGAAGGCCGCGTTGTCAAAGGCATCAATTTTGTTGATCTTGTCGATGCTGGGGATCCAGTGGAAGCCGCACGCGCCTATGATGCCGCCGGCGCAGATGAATTATGCTTTTTAGACATAACAGCCACTCATGAAAATCGTGGCACTTTTTTTGATCTGGTCAAACGGACGGCGGAGCAATGTTTTATGCCTCTCACCGTCGGCGGTGGTGTGCGCAACTCGGATGATGTTCATAACTTGCTAATGTCCGGGGCTGACAAAGTCAGCTTCAACTCAGCAGCTGTCGGCGACCCAGATATCATTGCTCAATCAGCAAATCATTTTGGCAGTCAGTGCATTGTGGTGGCAATTGATGCCAAAACCGTGTCACCAGGGAAGTGGGAAATCTTTACTCATGGTGGACGCCGTTCAACAGGCATTGATGCAATCGATTTCGCACGAACTGTCGTAGCCAAAGGCGCCGGTGAAATATTACTAACCTCTATGGATAGAGACGGAACTCGTACAGGATTTAACCTCGCTCTCACGCGTGCTATTACTGATATTGTCAATGTCCCTGTGATTGCGTCTGGTGGTGTTGGTACCTTGGATCACTTGGTAGAAGGTGTTACTAAAGGTGGCGCCAGCGCGGTTCTGGCAGCATCAATTTTTCACTTTGGTGACTTCACAATTCAAGAAGCGAAAGCCCATATGGCTGAAGCTGGCATTCATATGAGGTTGCAATGATTTTAAAAGAACTTGAAAAGACAATCCACGCTCGTCAATTTGAGGCTTCAAGTAGTAGTTGGACCGCAAAGTTACTTGCTGAAGGCCCAGAAAAATGTGCAGAAAAATTTGGTGAGGAAGCTATTGAGGCAATAATTGAAGCCATCAAAGGTGATACTAAAAAATTGACGCTGGAAGCAGCTGACGTGCTGTACCACCTCCTGGTTATGTTAGCTTCGCAAAACGTCAG
>JAPKEA010000020.1 GCA_028822275.1 Planktomarina sp.
TCGATATAGTTAGAATAACCAATACCACGTAGTTTCCCACGCGTAGCAGCCTCCGCTTTCCGCGCCGGAAAGCCCATAATATCCGCTGCAACCTGAGCTTGTTTTTGATTGGTTGCAAAATCACCACTGTCATAGGCCATAATAACAGGAGTTTGATGCGGAAATATTTTTACAAAGTTTTTAGCACGTAACTCTGCAGGGTCTCTACCCATTTCCCGCGCAGCAGTTTCCATAATCCGCTCAACTAGGAAACACGCTTCTGGTCGTCCCGCCCCTCTGTAGGCATCGACTGGCACAGTATTTGTGTAGACCGCCTGAACATCGCAGTAAATATTTGCAATATTATATTGGCCCGAAAGTAATGTTGCATATAGGTAGGTTGGAACTGCTGAACTAAATAGCGACATGTATGCGCCAAGATTTGCCTTAGTATTCACCTTGAGGCCAACTATCATTCCATCTTTATCAAAACCAATTTTTGCCTTTGAAACATGATCTCGCCCATGCGCATCCGTAAGGAATGCCTCGGTACGATCGGAAGTCCATTTCACCGAACGGCCTGATTTCATTGAAGCCCAAAGGCAGGCAATTTCTTCTGGATAGATGTAGATCTTCGATCCGAAACCACCACCAACATCGGGCGCGATTACACGTAATTTATGCTCAGGAGCAACTTGATAGAACGCAGACAAAACAAGACGCGCAACGTGTGGGTTTTGGCTGGTTGTATACAACGTATAATGATCTTCCGCTTCATCGAACGTCGCGATAGCCGAACGTGGTTCCATAGGATTAGGAGACAAGCGATTGTTCGTGATATTCATTTCAGTAATGTGAGCCGCTCCAGCAAGTGCTGCGTCTGTCGGCGCCAAGTCGCCAATTTCCCAGTCAAAAACTATATTGCCTGGAGCATTTTCGTGAATTTGCGGGGCTCCTGCGGCCAAAGCTTCGACGGAGCCAACCACAACTGGCAATTCTTCATATTCAACGACAACGGCCTCAGCAGCCAAGCGCGCTAAAGATTTTGTATCTGCAACCACAATCGCGATAGCATCTCCCACATATCGAACCTTTTCGGTGGCCAAAGCGGACCATGCACCCATATTCATTCCAGAGCCATCTTTTTGAGTAACACCCCACCCACAAATAATATTGCCAATTCCATCAGCTACCAGCTCCGGGCCGGTGAGAACAGTTTCCACTCCTCCCAACGCTAACGCAGCTGAAATATCAATCGACTTGATGAGTGCGTGAGCATGTGGGCTACGCACAAATGCGGCATAAGACTGATTTTGCTCAATAATATCGTCTGTGTAACGGCCCTTACCAGTGATAAATCTTTTATCTTCCTTGCGTAATACGCGGGCACCTATTCCTTCTGACATATCAAACTTCTCCTATGAGTTCGTCATTTTGGACGCAGCGTCCGCAATTGATTTCACAATGTTATGGTATCCAGTACAGCGGCAAATATTACCTTCAAGCTCATGGCGAATGTCTGCCTCTGAAAGTACTTTGCCCTGATCCTGATAACGAGATACCATGTCCGTGGCGGTCATAATCATGCCCGGCGTGCAAAACCCACACTGCAAGCCATGATTTTCCTTAAAGGCTAACTGCATGGGATGCAGTTCATCTTTGGATTTGGCCAATCCTTCGATCGTAGTTACTGCAGATCCACCAGCAGTCGCAGCCAGCATTGTACAGGATTTTATCGCCTGGCCATCAACATGGACAACACAAGCGCCGCATTGACTGGTATCACAGCCTACATGCGTACCCGTCAGGCGCAAATGATCACGAATGTATTCTACGAGCAAAGTGTTGTCTGGAACGTCTCGAGAAACGGGCTTACCGTTCACGGTCATTTCTACTTTCATTTTAATTACCCCACTTTAATATTATCCTAAAAAATTTTAAGAATTGGACTTCAAAAATCTAATTTTCATCAACTTAAATAACGTCTCAGAAAATGAACGTTAACCTGGCGATCGTTCATAGCTTAAAAAATTCAATTGCAGCGCGAAGCGTACGAAATACTAATTACGGTAATGAAATACGAATTAAATTTTGCTTAAAGCTTATATGTACATCTGAACCAGGTAGGAAAAAACCAATCTTTTAACGTCCCAACCGTTCAGCAGGATAAAATTTAATACATTTACGCAAAAATTTTAGTGGGTCACAAATAAAAACTTTATTTTGATCTAAAACTTAAAATACGTAACAGTTTGATCTTGCTCTTGCAGTTTAACTAGGTTCAGACGAAGCTACCCTAATCAGTTATCCACTGAAGTGAATGATTGGGAGGGTGGGCAAACTAAGTTCACAAAAAATTATGAGGGTAAGAAGAGTGTCAAATTCTAAACAAAAATTGCGGTCTCAGCTGTGGTTCAATAACCCCGATAACCAAGAAATGACCGCACTTTATTTAGAACGCTATTTAAATTACGGCCTGACCCGCAAAGAGCTTCAATCAGGTAAACCAATCATTGGTATAGCTCAAACCGGGAGCGACTTAAGTCCATGTAATCGTCACCATATCGAGTTGACCAAAAGGGTACGAGACGGGGTAATCGCCGCAGGCGGTACTGTGATCGAAATTCCTGTACATCCTATCCAAGAGACCGGAAAACGCCCAACAGCAATGCTGGATCGCAATCTGGCCTATTTATCCTTGGTAGAGACGCTGTTTGGCTATCCCATTGATGGTGTTGTGCTGAATATCGGTTGCGACAAAACTACCCCAGCCCTGCTGATGGCAGCAGCCACTGTGAATATTCCTGCAATCGCTTTATCTGTAGGTCCAATGTTGAACGGGTGGTTCAAAGGCAAGCGCACCGGGTCGGGAACAATTGTATGGAAAGCCCGCGAAATGCAAGCGGCGGGCGAGATTGACGATGACGGATTTATGGAGATGGTAGCTTCCGCGACACCATCTGTAGGCTTCTGCAACACAATGGGCACTGCCACCACTATGAACTCATTAGCTGAGGGTTTGGGCATGCAATTACCCGGCGCAGCCGCTATTCCCGCCCCCTACCGAGAACGTGGTCAAATTAGCTATGAAACAGGATTAAGAATCGTCGATATGGTGCATGAAGATTTACGCCCGAACACCATCATGACACGCGAGGCTTTTGAAAATGCAATCGTAATAAATTCAGCAATTGGGGGCTCGACCAATGCGCCTATTCACCTCAACGGTATTGCCAAACATCTAGGCGTTGCTTTGAACAATGATGATTGGCAAAGTTATGGCCATCAGGTGCCACTTCTGGTCAACTTACAGCCGGCAGGCGAATACCTTGGGGAAGATTATCACCGGGCAGGCGGCGTACCGGCGGTGATTGGCGAATTACTGGCTGCGGACCTGTTGCCTCATCCGAACGCTATGACAGCAAATGGTAAGACTATTTCTGAAAACTGTGTCCACCACCGCAGCTCTAACACAGATGTGATCAAAAGAGCGACAGCACCAATGGTACAAGCCGCTGGCTTCATTAACTTAAAAGGTAACTTGTTTGATAGCGCTATTATGAAAACATCAGTAATTTCATCAGAATTTCGCGACCGCTATCTCTCTAACCCAGACAGCCCCAATGCCTTTGAAGGTCGCGCAATTGTCTTTAATGGGCCAGAAGAATTCCACCATACTATTGATGATAAAACCCTAAATATAGACGAGAATTGCGTATTGATAATGCGCGGCGCCGGACCTATTGGCTATCCTGGCGGGGCGGAAGTTGTAAATATGCGCCCTCCATCTTATTTGATCACCCAAGGAATTACCTCACTCCCCTGTCTAGGCGATGGGCGACAGTCTGGTACCTCTGGCTCTCCTTCCATTCTTAACGCCTCCCCTGAGGCGGCTGATGGCGGAGGCCTGGGTTTAGTTATAACCGGCGATACTATCCGGATTGATTTGAACACATGCACCGCCAATATGTTGGTCGATGACGCAGAGTTGGAACGCCGTAAAAGGACTATTGGTCCGCGCCCTTTCACTCCAGACAGTCAAACCCCTTGGCAAGAGCTATTTCGCGAGAAAGTTCAACCATTCTCAGAAGGCATGACCCTCGAAGGTGCTCATGAATATCAAGACATCGCACGCAAACATATGCCGCGCGACAATCACTAGGAGCATCAAATGAAGTTAGTTCGCTATGGCAATGCAGGCACAGTGCGTCCTGGGCTGATCGATGTAAATGGAGTTTTACGTGACTTATCAAAGCATGTTGAAGACATCGACGGTCGGGTTTTGAATGATCAAGCTCTTGATAAGATTAGGGCTTTGGATCAAACAAACCTTCCTGCGGTTGCGGGCACGCCACGCTTTGCACCTATTGTCGGAAATATTGGAAAATTTTTATGTATTGGTCTAAATTACTCCGATCACGCGATGGAAACAGGCGCCGCAATCCCAGAGCATCCAATCCTATTTTTTAAGGCGAACTCTGCAATTGTCGGTGCTAATGACGATGTCATCATGCCGCGCGGGTCAACGCACACTGATTGGGAAGTGGAATTGGGTGTAATTATTGGTAGCTCCGCTAAGTATATAGATAAGAAAGACGCTCTGAACTATGTTGCTGGATACTGTATAGTAAACGATGTCTCAGAGAGGCACTTCCAAAACAACCTTACAGGCCAATGGACAAAGGGAAAAAGCTGCGACACTTTCGGCCCCACGGGGCCTTGGCTGGTTACCCGAGATGAAATTCCCGATCCGCAGGCATTGAACATGAGCCTGGATGTAAACGGTGAACGCAGGCAGACCGGCAACACAGCTACAATGATCTTCAGCGTAGCAGAAATTATAAGCCACCTTTCACAATTAATGACATTACATCCGGGCGATATTATTACAACTGGAACTCCTCCAGGTGTTGGTGCTGCGATGAAGCCAAATCCTATCTTTTTAAAGTCAGGTGATGTGATGGAGCTGCATATCGAAGGCTTAGGCCATCAAATACAAACCGTTGGTGAAGATGAGTATCAAGCCTAAAGCAAGGCCTTCTGCAAAAAGATCACTGCGTTTAAACCTTCACTCAATCATCATATATCTGAGAAAAAGTCAGTTTAATTTTTGGTAAAACTTGGAACCTCAAAACCAACAATTAAAAAAGCCAATCTAAAATCTCAGACCAGCATTTTTTAAAAGTTTTACTTAAAACTTAACCAACCAACTCGAGGCCAGAGAAGAAATATGCAATCTCGGTCGCTGCTGTTTCCGGCGCGTCAGAACCGTGTACGGAATTTTCACCTACCGATTCTGCAAATTCAGCACGAATTGTTCCAGCTGCTGCGTCTGCTGGGTTTGTTGCGCCCATAACTTCACGGTTTTTGGCGATGGCGCCTTCGCCTTCCAAAACTTGCGCTACGATCGGAGCAGAGGCCATAAATTCACACAATTCGCCAAAGAAAGGGCGTTCTTTATGCACAGAGTAAAATTCTCCAGCTTGTTCCATAGTTAGGTGGATCCGCTTTTGGGCAACGACGCGCAAGCCTGCTTCTTCGAATTTGGCAACTATTTTGCCAGTTAGGTTGCGTCGTGTTGCATCTGGTTTGATAATAGAAAAAGTGCGTTCCAAAGCCATGTGGTTAGTCCTCTTGATTGACAGGCGAGCCTGATGAATATTCTTGACGCGCGTTAGCATGACACAGGCACGATGAAAAGGTTTGATTGACGCCCAGCCAAAGCTAGGCCATGGGTGCGCAATGTTAAAAATTCAAGATATCACTTATGCCATCGACGGCCGCAGATTGTTTGAAAACGCAAGTGCAACCATCCCCACCGGTCACAAAGTTGGATTTGTTGGACCTAACGGTACAGGTAAAACCACACTTTTCCGTATAATTCGTGGCGAGCTCGCCCTTGAAGGTGGTGAAATTGAACTGCCAAAGCGCGCCAAAATAGGAGGCGTTGCACAAGAAGCGCCTGCAACGGGCCTTTCTTTGATAGAAACAGTTTTGGCCGCTGACACCGAAAGAGCTTCGCTTTTGGTGGATACAAGCGAAGATCCTAACCGAATAGCCGAAGTTCAAACACGGCTCGCAGATATAGATGCTTGGTCCGCAGAAGGTAGGGCAAGCTCCATCCTCAAGGGTCTCGGTTTCGACGATGCAGCTCAACGGCGCCCTTGTGCGGATTTTTCGGGTGGTTGGCGTATGCGCGTAGCCTTAGCTGCAGTCTTATTCTCAGCCCCTGATATCTTACTACTTGATGAGCCAACCAACTATCTCGATCTTGAAGGTACTATTTGGCTAGAATCTTTTCTCGCCCGCTATCCACACACGGTTGTTGTTATAAGTCACGACCGCGATTTACTGAACAGAGCAGTTGGCGGTATTTTACACCTCGAAGACAAGCAATTGACTTTTTATCAGGGCAATTATGATACGTTTGCTAAAACACGAGCAGCCAAACGGGCAGTACAAAGTGCGGCTGCAAAAAAGCAAGCGGCACAGCGAGAGCATTTGCAAAGTTTTGTGAACCGCTTCAAGGCCAAAGCCTCTAAAGCAAAACAAGCTCAGTCGAGGGTCAAAGCATTGGAGCGGATGGAACTTATTACGCCCCCTGAAGAAGCCGCCAAGCGCGTTTTTTCATTTCCACAGCCGGAAGAGTTGTCACCACCGATTGTGGCTATTGAAAATGGCGCGGTTGGATACGATGGGCCTGATATTTTAGCACAACTTGAACTGCGAATTGACCAAGACGATCGTATAGCTCTATTGGGCAAGAATGGGGAGGGTAAATCCACGCTATCAAAACTCATCTCCGGCCGTCTCCACAGCTCAAGCGGACGAACAATCAAACACAACAAACTACGAATTGGCTATTTCGCCCAACACCAGGTAGACGAACTCAACATCGATGAGACGCCCTTGCAACACCTGCAATCAGAGCGTCCAGATCACAGCCCTGCCCGCCTCAGAGCTATGCTTGCTGGGTTTGGCCTTGGGCCCGATCAAGTTGACACCATTGTAGCGCGGCTTTCCGGTGGACAAAAAGCGCGCCTGTCTTTGTTGTTAGCTACACTAGACGCACCACATCTGCTGATATTGGATGAACCGACAAACCACCTCGACATTGAAAGTCGTGAAGCATTGGTTCAAGCGCTTACAACGTACTCAGGCGCAGTTATTTTGGTAAGCCACGATATGCATCTGTTGTCGCTGGTAGCTGATCGTCTATGGTTGGTATCAGAAGGCCGAGTAGTCCCATTCGATCATGATCTTGCAGAGTATCGCAGGTTCTTGCTAGGAACGCCTGCTCCAAAAAAAGTCACTGAAAAACAAAAGCCAAACAAATCTAAACGTGAGCAATTGATCCTGGCGCGCACTGAGGTGCATAAAAATGAAGAACGACTTGAAAAGCTTAACATGATGTATGAGAAACTTCAGGAAAAATTAGCAGAACCAAAACTTTACGAAGATCATAATGCAGATGATCTTGCAGTTTGGCAAAAAAAATTCAGTGAAGTAGAGAAAGCTTTGGAGCGAGCAGAGGGACTTTGGCTAGCTGCAAGCAGCAAAGTAGAAAAATTAGAAAAATTAGAAAATGGCTAATTTAATAGACATAGCAGCATTGATAACAGCCTTTACAACTTTGTTTGTTGTAATAGACCCCATTGGCTTAGCCCCAGTTTTTGTTGCTTTAACCCAAGGTATGTCTGCACAGAAGCGTAAAACAATTGGAATCCGCGCATGCCTGATCGGCTTTTGCTTGTTAGCGCTCTTTGGCCTATTTGGCGAATCTGTTCTTGGGTTTGCAGGTATTTCCATGCCTGCTTTTCAGATAGCCGGTGGAGCTTTGCTATTTCTAACAGCTCTAGAAATGGTCTTTGAACTTCGTGGCAAACGCCGTAATGATAAAAGTGGACACGGCGAAGACGATGACCGTGATCCCTCTGTTTTTCCATTATCTACTCCGCTCATCGCAGGCCCCGGAGCTATTGCATCAATAATTCTCCTGACCAATGCTGTAGATGATAATTTGTGGCAGTTGGGCGGCGTGTTCCTTGCAATGTTCATTGTCGTTTTAACAGTTTTAGCCTTGTTTATGATGTCTGATTTTATAGAAAGGTTCTTAA
This sequence comes from Planktomarina sp., assembly GCA_028822275.1. Taxonomy (GTDB): domain Bacteria; phylum Pseudomonadota; class Alphaproteobacteria; order Rhodobacterales; family Rhodobacteraceae; genus Planktomarina. Next base: position 8,097 of record JAPKEA010000020.1, read on the forward strand.
GAAAAACTGGTATTTTAGTAGTTAGCCGCGTTTTAGGTATGCTTTTAGCCGCCCTGTCAGTACAATTTATTTTAAATGGACTCACTGGTTTTGGGATTACAGGAGCATAAATGTCCTCCAAATCTAATTTTCAGGAGTTTGTTTATGAGTGACATGATTGCACAACTGGCCTATCTAGCCGTTTTAATTGTTGCCATAGGTGGTTGGTTTTTAGCTAGCAATCGGTCTTCAATCAGCAAAACCCTGCAAATGGCTCTTATTTGGGGTATGATTTTCATGGGCGGAATGGCTATTTACGGGCTTTGGACTGATATTATAGAAGCGGCAGTTCCAAGAATATCACTAAACTCTGAAGGCGGTATTGAGGTACCAAGATCCCGTAATGGGCATTATCATCTTACCGTCGAAATTAACGATGTTGATATCAAATTTTTGGTAGACACTGGTGCAACAGATCTATTTTTAACACAAGAAGATGCTAAGCGTGTTGGAATTAATATTAAAAATTTGGCCTATATTGCAACGGCATACACTGCAAATGGGCCTGTTAAAATTGCTCATACTAAACTTAAAAAAGTTAAGCTTGGTGAGTTCGTAGATCTTCAGGTAAACGCTTCAATCAATGGCGGAGAAATGCAGCAAAGCCTACTAGGGATGAGCTATCTAAGCCACTTTGATAAAATTGAGATATCTGAAAATACCCTTATTTTATATCGCTAAGATTGTGCTTCTATAGTTTTCTCTCGGATTTCAGTGACCAACTTCCCTGTTCTTGGCTCCAATATTGAGCTGCAGTCCCCGCGTCAGTTAAGGTCTTCCACTGCGCTCGTGCTATTTGCATGTCTTCGGCGTTATCATCTTGGAACAAAATGCAGACCCGAGCCGCGTTTTGCGCCTCGTGAAGTGTAATGGTGGCGCCCCCGATACAAATCAAGCAATCATGAGGAAAATCTTTACCCTTTTGCGCCAACAAAATTGGTTGATCCAGTTCATTTTCAGACCCAGACAGGCCGTGAGGTAGAAAACTCTCTGCACCTCCATACCAAAGCTTCTCATCTAAATCTTTTATTTGCGCAGCGGTACGCCCACGCAAAAGAACACGCCATTTTTTGCTCAGGCACTTATCCAATAAGGGCATTAAAGCTTGATCTACAGTTTGACGTGTTAAATGATAAAAATATGCCTCATTCACCCTGCCAGTTCCTCTTTAGTTTCGTAGTGGTCTGCAATCATACGAATGAGCGCACGAACGCCCCAGCCGGTGGCCCCTTTGGGAGAAAATGCACTAGACGCATCAATAGAAGCTACACCCGCGATATCGAGGTGCGCCCAAGGCATGTCTGATTTAACAAAGCGTTGCAAAAATTGCCCCGCCGTAATGGATCCCGCAGATCGAGTACCCACATTTTTCATATCTGCAATGCGGGATTTAAGTTGTTCATCATAAGCAGGAGCAAGCGGCATCCGCCACGCTCCCTCACCCTCTGCTACGGCAGCATTGATAAAATGCTTTGTAAGGGTATCACTATTTGAAAAAACTCCAGCCATTTCGTGACCCAAGCCTACAATTATTGCTCCCGTTAACGTCGCGAGATCTATAATACCCGTCGGGTTAAAACGCTCTTGCGTATACCAAAGAATATCAGCCAAAACCAAACGCCCTTCCGCATCTGTGTTTATAACCTCGATAGTGTCACCTTTCATGGACTTGACGACATCACCAGGTCGGGTTGCGTTTCCAGATGGCATGTTTTCAACAAGACCCACAACTCCAACCACATTGGCGGCAGCATTCCGCAGGGCCAAAGCTTTCATTGTGCCTGCCACAACGCCAGCGCCGCCCATATCCATAGTCATATTCTCCATCCCACCTGCAGGTTTTAAAGAAATACCACCAGTATCAAATACAACACCTTTGCCAACAAGCGCGAAGGGAGCTTCTTCACCACCACCATTCCATCGCATGACAACAACTTTAGATGGACTGCTGGACCCTTGGCCGACACACAGTAATGCACGCATTCCAAGCTTTTCCAATTCAGGCTCGTCTAAAACCTGAACGTCGATACCCAGCTCACTTAACTTTATCAACTGCTCGGAAAATGTCGTTGTGGTTAAAACATTCGCAGGAGCGTTCACCAAGTCACGGGTGAAAAACACGCCGTCAACTACCGCCATTTTTGCTGCAATGGAAGATGATTGCATTGATACGTTTTTCACCATTACAGTTACATTTAGAGGTTTTGGTGTGGCATTGGTTTTTTGATCGAGATACTCGTAATTTCGCAACCCAATACCTTCAGCCAGGTCAGCCAGCCGTTTAAAATGACCGGCGGCCAACAGAAGTTTCACCCCAGCCGCTGATTTACAAATTTCAACTCCGCAGCTGCGCGCTTCAGCTATCGAAGTGTTCAGGCTAATTTTTGCTATAAGTAATGATTGTGCCGCTAAGCCTGTTGGAAAGCTCAATGTGTGGACTTTCCCATTCCCTAATTTTTCAAATTCTTCAGACCCTAAAAACCGTTCCAATGCACCGTTTGTTAAGCCGTTTATTTTGCGACTAACCACATCAAAACTATTACTATCCGCCGCAAAAATAAGAATCTGACCTTCAAATTGATCTAATTTTGCAACATCGATTTCTACAACTGAAAAATTTGTGAGGGGGGTCATAAAACTTCCTTTTTTAATATGATGGGCAAAGCCTAGCTTGCACTGATAAATTTGACCAGATTGCTATTTCTGTTTGCCTAATAATCCTTTAGAATAAAAGATAATTAATCTAGGGGGGGAAATGAAGCGGGCCAACGCATATGTTCTTAAGCAATTACTAACTTTGTTTGGTTTTTTTGCTTTGATTTTGGTGCTAATCTATTGGGTTAATCGTGCTGTCTCTCTTTTTGATCAACTAATCGCAGACGGACAATCGATTTTTATATTTTTGGAGTTCACCTCCCTGACCCTTCCTTGGATTATTCAGATGGTTACCCCCGCTGCAGGGTTTGCTGCGGTAGTCTATGTAGTTCATAGATTATCCATCGACAGTGAATTAGTCATTTTACAGACCTCTGGTCGCTCCAACTGCCAAATTGCGACGCCAGTTTGGATCTTTGCGCTATGCGTTACACTGATTACATTGGTATTGTACAATGTATTAGTTCCAATCAGTCAGAGCCGCCTACAACAGCGTCAAACAGAGGTTGCCGAGAATGTGACCGCGCGCTTATTAACAGAAGGCGCTTTTTTGAAACCTAACGAAAACATTACATTTTATCTCAAAAGTATAAGTAATGACGGACAGCTGGAAAGTGTTTTTCTGAATTCAACAATAGACCCAAAGAGGAACGTGACTTACTCGGCCACAAAAGCGTTTCTAGTACGGTCTGACATAGGTCCACAGTTGGTTCTGATTGATGGGTTAGTGCAAAGTTTGGATATAAAAACACAACGTTTAACGGTCACACGGTTTAACGATTTTGTCGTAAACATTGGACAACTCATCACTCCAAGCGACAAAATTGGCTTTAACGCGTCTAATTTTACCAGCGTCCAACTATTAAAGTTCTTACGAGGTGCTAAGGTTTTGCCAGGAAGCATTTCATTACAACAAATTCGACTCATTCTACATACCCGTATTACTGCCCCTTTATTGAGTATATTTGGTGTTTTACTGGGTTACGCCGTACTAATATCAAGCGGGTTCAGCCGTTTTGGAATTTGGAAACATGTCTTACTCGCAGTTTTAAGCTTGTCGGTATTGAAAATCTTTGAAGGCATCTGCATCGATTATGTAGGTCGTGAAAAAAACGCTGTCTGGGTACTTTATATGCCTTTGATATTTGGTTTTCTGTGCACCTACGCGATATTGTTCACCGGAGATAAACCTTGGCGAACCTCTGAAGGCTCTACTATATGATTTTGCATGCATATTTTGCACGTCGCTTCGCGACAACGTTTCTGATTGTAGCAAGCGCTTTCGCCGTTTTAGTAATACTGCTCGACTTCATCGAACACCTTCGGAGGTTTGGCGAGGGAGAAGCAGGTATTAGTAAAATTTTGCAATTAGTTGCCCTAAATGTTCCTGCAAGCCTCTACCAAACGCTCCCTTTAATTATGGTTATTTGCAGTATCATGCTCTTTCTGAACCTTGCGCGCAGTAGTGAATTAGTTGTCACCCGCGCTTCTGGTAGATCTGCCGTGCGCTCTCTGTTTGGGCCACTTCTCACAGCATTTGCGATTGGATTAATATCAGTGACTTTGCTCAACCCCATCGTTGCGGCAACTGAAAATAAACATGAGAAATTAGCAGCCAAACTTTCAGGTCAGCAAGTCAACTCCCTTTCTGTTTCAGCAAATGGACTTTGGTTGCGACAGGGCAATGAGACCTTTCAAACCGTTATTCACGCAAAACGAGCAAACTTAGACGGTACACAACTTTTCGATGTCGCCCTTTATGAATTTGACCTGACAGGGAAAGCTACAAAGCGGATGACTGCAAAATCAGCTCTTTTGATCGATGGCTATTGGAGCCTTAAAGACGTTAAAGAATGGTTACTTAAATTGGGTGGTAATCCTGAGGCAAAAGCAATCGAAAAGACTTCTTATAACATAAAAACAACGCTGACTAAGGATCACATACAAGATAGTTTTGGCACACCTGCGTCCATCCCAATTTGGCAACTTCCATCATTTATTAAAAAGCTTAAAAAGGCAGGTTTTTCTGCGAGACGCCATGTCGTTTGGTTCCACATGGAGCTAGCCTTACCTTTGTTTTTAGTAGCTATTGTAATGATTGGAGCTGGGTTTACCATCAAACAAGGACGGCAAGTCCGGACTAGCTTGATGGTATTACTCGCCATTCTTTTTGGCTTTGGCCTTTATTTTATTCGGAACTTTGCCAGAATACTTGGCGAGAATGGACAGTTGCCAGAAATTTGGGCTGCTTGGATACCACCTTTGGCAGCTATCGGCCTGACGCTCGCCTTCCTCCTTCATACAGAGGACGGTTAGATGCGTATTTTATTATCAATTCACTTTTTTCTAATCTCCGTAAGTATGTCCGTTGCACAAAATCCCATAAACCTTATCGCCGACCAAATAATGATTGCACCAAACGGAGCTCTAATTGCTAAAGGAAATGTCGTCATTTGGCGGAAAAACACCAAAATAAAAGCCCACGAAGTCAGCTATAACGACGGAACTGGTAAACTCACATTAATTGGCCAAATCGTAATTCAAAATGGAAGCTCAGAAGTAATTTTTGCAGACCAAGCCACGCTGTCCAATGACTTGCAAACAGGCATAATTGACAGTGCTAAAATTATTTTAAGCCAACAAGTTCAAATTGTTGCATCACAAGTCTCTCAATCAAATGGCCGATACACCAAAGCAAAAAATATCGCTGCTACATCATGTCAGGTCTGCCGAAAAAAAACACCCCTTTGGCAAATTCGTGCAAAGAGTATAGTGCATGATAGAGTGGAAAAACAACTTTACTTTGATCAAGCTCAACTACGCGTTCTCAATATACCCATCCTTTTAATTCCACAGTTACGACTTCCAGATCCCTCACTTAAACGAGCCACAGGCTTTCTTGTTCCTCTATACAAAAATTCATCTCGCCTAAAATCTGGTCTAAAAATTCCATATTTCGTAAGCTTAAGCGACCATAAAGATTTAACACTGACACCCTTCTACTCTCCAAAGACAAGAACCCTCGAGTTTGAATATCGACAAGCGTATCAATCAGGCTGGCTAAATTTTCAAGGTGCAGTATCCAACGACAATTTGCTGCCTGATACCGGACGCGGGTATATTTTTGGAACGGGGTCTTTCGATCTCGACAGACACTTTAAACTCGGGGTCCAAGTCCAAGCGGTCCGTGATAAAACATATCTTTTTGATTACGGTTATGCGGAATTGGACAGGTTAAATTCTAATATCGACCTGACCCGTGCAAACCGTGAAGAAACCATAGAAATGCGGCTTTCAAGCTTTAATTCTTTACGCTCTTCCGACGACAATTCAACGGAGCCTACTATTGTAGCAGAAATAGTACAGCAACTTCGTTATTTTCCAAACCTGATTGGTGGAGAATCTGGTTTGAGAGCAAGCGCTCTTGGAAGCTATCGCTATTCCGATGTAAACACCGATTTTGATAATGATGGAGAGGTTGATGGTTATGACACCTTACGTCTCTCATTAGATACTGACTGGCAAAGGAATTGGACTTTTCAAAACGGTTTTATTTTTGATTTAGATACAGAATTGATTTTATCCTATTATAATATCCAACAACATATCAGCGCCAAATCTGATATTTTAGTAAATTCAAGTGCTGCTTCTGCGGGCTTGCGCTGGCCGCTAATTCGAAAAAATAATGATGGTTCAACAGCTGTTTTGGAGCCACATATTCAATTTGCATCCGTTTCCATAAATGGTTCAGACGTTCCCAACCAAGATAGCACACGCGTAGAATTTGATGAAGGAAACTTGTTCAAATTCAATCGTGCTCCTGGTTACGACTTAACCGAGAACGGGTTTCGTATTAACATTGGCTTGAAGGGCGAAAGCTATGACGTAAACGGCGGTCAGATGGGATGGGAAATTGGCAAAGTAATGCGGGCAAAAGATACCAGTTTCAGCTATAGCTCCGGCTTATCTGGCAAATCTTCTGATTGGTTAATAGCTACTAATATTGACCACGTCTCCGGCATTGAACTTATTGGACGCGCAATGATTACGGATGAAGGCAGACTTGGCAAAACTGAAACCCGCCTAAATTGGCGAGATTTACGCAATGATATTTCTGCTCAATACGCATGGTTGGCGAAAGATACGGACGAAGAAAGGAAGAAAAGCCTCAGCGGCTTATCCTTAGGTTGGCAATCCAATATTACGCAAAATTGGAGTACGGAGACAGCTGTAAAGTTCGACACGAGCCGTGGAGAGGCAACCGATTTGGATTTTGGCCTAAAATTCACAAATGAGTGTTTAAATATAGGCTTTTCCGCCTCGCGTCGCTTTTCAACTTCGTCTACTCTTCAGCCTAGCACTGACTACAACTTCAAAGTTGAGTTAACTGGCTTTTCGACTGGGTTGGAAAACCCGCCTAAACAACAAAGATGTCGCTCAATTTAAATCGAGGATCACATGCTCTATTCAACCATTAAAAAAACCCTTTTGGCTTTTCTTTTTAATGGAACACTTGTTGGAATTGTCACTGCACAAAGTGTGTTTGACCCAGTGGTTTCGATCAATGGCGCCGTCATCACGGAATATGAGTTGGACCAACGGGTTCGATTCAACCACTTCCTTGAGCAAAAAGGAAAAAATATAGGGAAAGCCCGTGACGATTTAATTAATGATCGCTTGAAGGTTTCAGCCGGGCGACGCAACGGCATTGAACTAGGCCAAGATAATTTAAAACAGTCTATGGTTGATTTTGCGAACAACTCGAGCCGAAGCTTAGAAGAACTTTTGAGCCTCATTGCTCAAAATGGTGTCGATGCGCAAACATTTCGCGATTTTGTTGAATCTGGCGTGATTTGGCGAGAATTAGTTCGGGCTCAATTTGCCGGTCGTGGGGTTCCTTCAGAAGCCGAAATTGATCGTGCAACAGCCTCCGTAGGCCCCGAGGGTGGATTGCGTGTTTTAATGTCTGAGATTGTAATTGCAGCATCACCGCAACAGGTGGTCGCAGCTAAACGATTAGCTGATAAGCTATCAAAAATTACATCAATTACTGAATTTTCACAAAAAGCTACTGAATTTTCGGTAGCTCCAACCCGAGTAAATGGTGGAAAATTGGAGTGGACCACTTTGAATGATTTACCAGCAGCGCTCGCGCCGATTGTCGCTGCTCTGCGTCCTGGGCAGGTAACCCCACCTCTTAACATTCCCAATGCGATCGTTTTGCTTCAATTGCGTGCCGTGGAGGAAACTACAGCCGCTGCTAAAATTCTTGTAAAAATTGAATACGCATTTATGTCTGGTCCAACTACAACTGTTCAAATAGCAGCCAAAAACTCTGATACTTGCGATGATCTTTATGGACTAGTAAAAAGTAAGCCCGAGTTGAGTCTATCCATTCAATCTCAAAAGCCTTCAGATCTCAAACGAGATAAAGCGGCTCGTATTGCTCTTTTGGATAAAGATGAAAAGAGTATTTTGCCGACAGCAGAAGCTGACACATCAGATATGGTTATGCTGTGCAAGCGTGTTTATGCAATATCAGAGAACGTTTCTCGCGCAGAAATAATACAGAACTTGAGGCTGGCTCGACTAAATAGCCTTGCAGACGGGTATTTAGCAGAGCTACGCGCCAATGCTGATATTGTAAATTACTAATGCCACTGCTGACATAATGATAAAGGCTCGCCAGAATGCAAATTGATACGCTGCCCCCACTGCGTGAAGTAATATCAACACATACGCTCAATGCCAAAAAATCTCTTGGCCAAAACTTTATTTTGGACCTTAATTTAACTGCAAAAATTGCCCGACTTGCAGGCTCTCTCGATGATCATGATATTCTTGAAATAGGACCAGGTCCTGGTGGTCTAACGCGTGGCCTCCTTTCGGAAGGCGCAAGACGGGTAGTGGTACTCGAAAAAGATATACGGTGCATGCCTGCGCTAGAAGAAATTAAAGCAGCGTACCCTAACAAAGTACAAATTTTCAATGCGGACGCGTTGGAATTTGATGCCCGGCGCCATTTAACGGGCCCAGTACGCATTGTATCTAATTTACCTTACAACGTCGGTACGGAGCTCCTTATTCGCTGGTTAGCCCCAGGAGACTGGCCCCCCTTCTGGGAAACGCTCACGCTGATGTTTCAAAAAGAGGTGGCAGAACGGATCATAGCAGCACCTGGATCAAAGGCCTATGGCCGCCTTTCTATATTGGCTCAATGGAAGGCTAATGCAAAGATCGTATTGGCACTACCCCCTGAAGCATTCTCTCCACCCCCCAAAGTGCATTCTGCCGTTGTGCACATGACAGCACTACCAGAGCCAAGGTTCCCCGCACCAGCGAAACTTCTTTCCTCAACTGTCGCGATGGCGTTCAATCAGCGACGTAAAATGTTACGCTCTAGCCTCAAATCTGCATCAAAAGATATCGAAATGGTCCTGCGGAATGCAGGCCTTGAGCCAACCGCGCGCGCAGAAGAAATTTCACTTGAAGGTTTCTGTGCTTTAGCGCGAGGCTTAGCTTCGAGTTAATTGTCTGCCGTGTTTTTTGAAAACTCACTGCTAAAAGGCTCATCCATCTTTTTTTCGACGATTGGTTTAGCTGAACGCCGGCGAACACGCGGTTTTGGGCTTATTGAAGGCTGATCCGCTCCACTTTCAGGTGTTGAAACAAAATCTGAAGGTCCAGTTTTATCATTTGTCGGCACCAAATCAGGCTGTGGTTCACTACCAAAATCAGCGACATCTAGAGAAACGTTAGATGCTTTTGTTTCTGAGCGGTCATTATGATCTGTACGCTCTTGATTGTCTGGCACGGTTTCTAAGAGGTGCTCCGGGCGATTATCCAAACGTTCTGTACGCTCTTGGTCTCTTTGAACCTGTTTTTCGCGATTTTCCCGATCTTGCTGTTCGCGCCTGGCATCAATTTCACGCTGCGCTTCGGCCTGGAGACGCATGTAATGCTCAGCATGCTGTTGAAAATTTTCAGCAGCGACACGATCTCCTGACAACTGAGCGTCTCGTGTCAACTGTTGGTATTTTTCAATAATTTGTTGCGGTGTCCCACGCACTTTGCCCTCGGGGCCAGAA
>JAPKEA010000313.1 GCA_028822275.1 Planktomarina sp.
CAAGCGTTGAGCCTTGACCTGAAACAACTAAATCACCACCAATAAGTGTATGACATTCTCCCAGAGCTACACGAATTGCGGTTATATCTTCTGGTTTGAGCCCCAATCGGCAATGAATATGCACAGCACCACCCTTTTGGGCCAACCCCGCCATCTCCATCATTCCGGCGGCCTTACCATCTAAATGCGCCGCCATCGCCAACAAAGCTCCTATTGTCACAACCCCAGTACCCCCAACACCGGTGATAATAATGTTGTGTGTCCCATCTATCTCTGGAAGAGCCGGTAACGGCAACTTAGGAACCTCCAATGAATGCGCTTTGAGTTTGCGAAGTTGACCACCACTCACCGTTGCAAAAGACGGACAAAATCCACTCACGCAACTAAAATCTTTATTACAGCTTGATTGATCTATTTGGCGTTTTCTGCCGAGCGGCGTCTCAAGCGGAAGAATCGAAACACAATTTGATTGTACGCCACAGTCCCCACATCCTTCGCAAACTGAAGGATTAATTACCAGCCTCTCAGCAGGGTCAGAAAAAGTGCCGCGTTTGCGCCTTCGGCGCTTTTCAGCAGCACATGTCTGCACATAAACAATAACCGATACTCCGCTAATATCACGATATTTATTTTGGACTTCCTGAAGCTTTTCGCGTGGAAGCATATCAACGCCAGCAGGAAAATCACGTGCGCTGACATCTTCCTTCTCATCATAAACAACAGTCAGGTTTTGAACGCCTATTCCCAGCATCTCTTTTACAATTCGTGCCGCGTTAAGGCCACCGTCGTTAGACTGACCTCCAGTCATAGCCACTGCGTCATTAAATAGTATTTTATAGGTCATCGTAGTCTCAGCAGCCACTGCGGCTCTGATAGCTTGAATACCAGAGTGGTTGTACGTGCCATCCCCAATATTTTGAAAAACATGATCTCGATTGGAAAATAGAGATTCGCCTATCCAATTGGCACCTTCACCACCCATTTGCGTAAACCCAAGCGTACTACGATCCATCCACTGAACCATATAATGACAACCAATCCCTGCATAAGCCCGACTACCCTCGGGAACTTTAGTTGAACTGTTGTGCGGGCAACCAGAACAGAAATATGGCAAGCGGCTAGCCAAAGTTGGAGCATTATTTGCTTGTTTTGCTTGCTCAATCCTCGACATAGAGGCAGTTAGGCGTTCAGACACACAGCCCTCCTCAATCAGAATTTTACCAATTTTTTCCGCAATGATCATTGGATCTAATGCATAACTATCGGGAAATAGAATATGGCCCACACTATCTTTGGCACCTAACACATTCCGACCGCGGCGATCATTGAATAATGCTTCTTTAATCTGTACCTCGATGAGCTTACGCTTTTCTTCTACGACAACAATGGTGTCCAGACCTTCAGCCCATTCAGAAAATGTTTTTGTATCTAATGGCCATGTCATTGCAACTTTATAGGTTGTTATTCCATGTGTTACCGCAGTTTTCTCATTAAAACCTAAAACTTGCATAGCGTGAGATAGATCTAACCAATTCTTGCCAGCGGCAACAAACCCAATGCGCGCGCCAGACTTCCCTAAAACACGCCTATCCATACGATTAGCCCGAGCAAAGGCTACTGCAGCATCTTTTTTGTAACCTATTATTCGGGATTCCTGATCTTGCGGGGTATCCACCAGCCTAATATTCAGTCCGCCTTCGGGCATAGCGAAATCTGGCGTTATAAAATTTAATCGATGTGGATCACCGTTCACAACCGACGTAACTTCAACAGTGTCTTTTATGCATTTTAAGCCTGCCCATATTCCAGAAAAACGCGACATTGCATAACCAAAAATGCCAAAATCAATAATTTCTTGTACGCCCGCTGGTGATAAGACCGGCATAAAACTGTCAATCATAGTCCACTCAGATTGATGTAAAGTAGTCGAGCTCTCCCCAGTGTGATCGTCACCTAAGGCTGCAACAACACCCCCGAATGGGCTAGTACCAGCCATATTTGCATGCCTAAAAACATCGCCGGACCTATCAACGCCTGGGCCTTTGCCGTACCAAAGCCCAAAAACTCCAGCGAATTTGCCCTCACCACGCAATTCAGCCTGTTGGCTACCCCATAAAGCCGTCGCAGCAAGGTCTTCATTGAGACCCTCCTGGAAGGTAACGTTAGCTTTTTTAAGCTGCTTTTTTGCACCGGTCATTTGAAAATCAACATTGCCTAGAGGCGAGCCGCGATAACCAGTCACGTATCCAGCAGTAGCATGCCCCGCGGCCTTGTCGCGTGCAGCCTGCATTAACATCATTCGAACAAGCGCTTGGGTCCCATTAAGTAAAACTTGTTTTTTAGACAAGTCATAACGATCATTTAAAGAAACTTCATGCCGCATAGTAAAAACTCTCCACGTGATCTGAATTTTCCTCATTGATAGGTCAAAAACTATGACCTATCAATGAGAAACCCGTTACCCTCGAGCAAATCACGTGTTACGATAAGTTTAAATAAAGTTTCAGAGGCACATCCATGGATTGGGACAAATTACGAATATTTCATGCTGTTGCAGACGCAGGTTCTTTAACCCATGCCGGTGACACATTGCATCTGTCTCAATCGGCTGTTTCGAGACAAGTGAGAGCACTAGAGGAATCTCTGGACGCAACACTGTTCCATCGCCACGCTCGGGGGTTGATCCTCACTGAACAGGGTGAGCTACTTTTTGAAGCAACCCATGCCATGAGCAAAAGGCTTGATGCTGCTGCAGCTCGTATTCGTGACAGCGAAGACGAAGTTTATGGAGAACTGCGCGTTACCACCACTACTGGATTCGGGTCGCTCTGGCTCGCCCCTCGCCTACCGCACCTCTATAAAAAATACCCTGACCTTAAGGTCGATTTAATGCTGGAAGAGCGGGTCTTAGATTTGCCAATGCGTGAAGCAGATGTTGCAATTCGCATGAAAGAACCAAGTCAAGCAGATTTAATACGAAAACGTTTGATGCACATTAGGATGCGGCTGTACGCATCTGCCGACTACCTCTCCGAACGCGGAAACCCAGAATCCCTAAATGACTTGTCTGTTCATAGGTTAATTTGCCAAAATCCAAATGCTCACCAAGTTGCCGCGGGAGCCACCCTAATTCAGAAACTTTTAACCTACCAGCCACAGTCTACTCTGACCGTAAATAATTATTTTGGGGTTCTTCAGGGAGTTATTCATAACCTAGGGATTGGCGTATTACCCAGCTATGTCACACATGACTTTCCAGATCTTGTCCAAGTTTTACCAGAAACAGATCATGCTGAAGTCCCAGTGTTTTTGGCATACCCAGAGGAATTACGTCACTCTCGCAGGATAGCAGCCTTTAGAGACTTTGTCCAAGATGAGATAATAGCACGCCGGCGAGCCGACCGCGGCCTTGAATAGCCATGCTTAAAACGCATATCGGCTTTGCATTTTAAGCGCTTGTTTGGCTAGCCTTATCAATCTAACTCATTTTTATAAAGCGGAAGCAGAAATGTATCCCTCTATATCTCCCTGTTGGACTCACGCCGGGCCTCTTTGCCCGGCGTTTTTTTAACTAAATTTAATATTGCGTAAATCTAAATGCTGTTTACAAAAAAAAATTATCGTTTAAGATTTACCTCCGCAATATATCTTT
>JAPKEA010000314.1 GCA_028822275.1 Planktomarina sp.
ATAGGCCATTATCACTTGTACCAACATTACCGCGACGGGTGTTCAAGCCAAGCATCTTCAGGCCGGTTTCATTCAGGGCTGCTAGCGTATCTGCGGCAGGCACATCATAGGGCCAATGGCATTCGACAGCATCGAAACCTGTGGCCTTCGCCGCACGGATTGCATCAGGCAGCGGCCTGTCGTTCCACAAAAAGCCTAGGTTTGCCGAAAATTTCATGTGTCCCACTCCACGTCGAATTTTGTAATTATTGCCTGTTGTTCTGCCTGCGTGAGCATCCGTGGGTTGAAACCACGGGTCATCATTGCCAAGCGCGAAGTGTCTTCGAGTTCTTCAATGGCGTTACAGGCGGCCTCAATATCCTTACCAGCGACTACGGGGCCATGATTGGCAAGCATCACTGCGCAGCGTTTGCCAGAAAGTCCCCGCACAGCTTCGCCCATGGCTGGATCACCGGGCAGGAAAAACGGCAGGAGTTTCACCTTGCCAAGCTTCATAATCCCGTATGGCGTCACAGCTGGTAGAAAATTGTCCACATCCACATCTGGCATCATCGACAAGGCAACGGAATGACACGAATGTAGATGCACAACAGCCCCTGCGGTCGAACGCGTGTCGTAGAAGGCGCTATGCAGCGGCATTTCCTTGGTCGGTTTGTCGCCATCGATAAGGACGCCTGCCACATCAAAGTGGCTCAACCGACCCGGATCAAGGCGGCCAAAACTTGTCTCTGTGGGCGACACAAGCAAGCCGCCATCCGAAGTCCTCGCAGAGATGTTGCCAGTGCTTCCGCCAGTCAATCCACGATCATACATTGACTTAGCCAGGGCACAGATCATTTCGCGCAAGGATGCATCTGTCATTGTGTATCCCCCAGAACAAGAGCCGCTTTTTTAAAATAATTTGGCGCTCCAAAATTGCCCGACTTCAAGGCGATCACTAACCCCATGTTGGCGCGCAATGCAGGAACACCTGGATCAATTTCAGGTCCAATCTGGAGCACTGTGAGATTTAAGCCCTTTACAATAGCGCCCGAAGTTTCTCCACCAGCAGTTAAGATCTTGCCAATTCCAGCTAAAACGAGCTGAGCAGCTATAGTCGCAAAAAAATGCTCAAGGGCCAAGGCGCTTTTTTCGCGGCCAAAATGGGTTTGAATATCTGAAACAACCTGAGGCTCTGCTGAGCTATAGACTAGAGGTATGCCATCAACCGCATGGATCCAATTCATCACTGTTGCGACCGACAATGTCCCAGAAATAACAGCACAGGTGTCAATTTCATAGGATGGGTTCGATTTGGCATGAAACGCTACTTGCCCGCGAGTGGTGTTCGAGCAAGACCCTGACAGCACCACACATTTTCCAGGCTCACCCCTCCAAACCTTTGAACTCTTCGCTATCAACCCCCGTCGCTCAAAATTGCGGGGCAAACCAATTGCTACACCTGATCCACCAGTGACAAGAGGCAATCCTTCGGCAGCTTCGCCAATTTCCATTAGGTCCGCGTCTCGCAACGCATCAACAACAATCAACCGCTTTTGTGCGCAATGTTGGGCCGTTAGCGAAGCCTTAATCGTTGGCGCTCCAGCTAAAACGTCCTCAGCATCAATATAGCCAACAGAGTACTTTGTTTGAGCTGCTAACCAGCGTCGGATGTTTGCATCCGTCATAGGTGTCAGTGGGTGATCTTGCATACCACTTTCATTGAGCAGCGTGTCTTTCACAAACAAATGCCCTTTATAAACTGAACGCCCAGTTCCAGGAAAAGCGGGACACACTATAACTTTATAAGCGTTCAAGGCATCAGCTAACGCATCAGCTACAGGCCCAATATTCCCATCTGGGGTTGAATCGAAGGTGGAACAATATTTAAAGAAAATCTGTTCACATCCTTGTGCAAGCAGCCACTCTAACGCGGCCAAAGATTGTTGCACCGCATCTTTAGTAGCAATTGACCGAGATTTTAATGCAACTACGCCAGCTTCTACGTTTTGAGATGCCGGTTCATTTGGCACCCCACTAAATAGAACGCAGCGCATACCCTGCTTCGCAATAGTGTTAGCCAAATCAGAGGATCCGGTAAAGTCATCACCAATACATCCAAGTAACATTATGAAACTCCTGGAAGCGTGATTCCTGCATCGAGTGCATAAATTTTAGCGATGGCAGCATCGTCTTCACGTCCTAGGCCTGCAGACGAAGCTTTAAAAAACTGCTGGAGCGCTACTGTAGTAAGTGGTGCTGAAAAGTTGACGGATTTTGCAATTTCTAAAACAATACCAAGATCTTTTGGCCATATGTCAACTGAAGAGTGTGGCGTGTAATCTCCCAATACAATATGAGGAGCACGGTCTTCCAACATCCAAGATGTGCCTGCACACTGGGTGATAACATCTACAAATTTTTCCGGTGAAATCCCCTGTGTCATGCCAAACGTGAGCGCTTCAGCCATAGCCGCAAGATGAACGCCTGCTAAAAGTTGATTGACTGCTTTCATTGCTGACCCTGCTCCAGCAGTATCACCAAGTTTAAAAACTGTGGTTGCAATTGCGTCCAGCACAGGGGCTGCCGCTATAAAGGCATCATCTGTGCCTGATGCAATTACACTTAAAGCGCCCCTTGCGGCCTTTACTGCTCCCCCTGATATTGGTGCGTCTAGGTAAAGCACATTATATTCAGCACATTTTTTTTCCATTTTCTTTGCAAAACTTGGGTCAACCGTGGCACACGAGACAACAACGGCTCCGGATGCCATCGTAGGCACAACCCCGTTCTGGCCAAATAATACTTGTTCCGTCTGTTGAGCGTTTAAAACCACAATACATACAGCGTTCAACTCTAATACATTGGCTGCAGCCTTGCCGCCCTCAGCGCATAGGCGTTCTACTTGTTTGACATTTACGTCATACCCAAAAACTTTATATCCGTTTTTCAGCAAAGATTGAGCAATACCAAAGCCCATTGCTCCAAGCCCGTACACTCCAATTTTTTGTTCCACTAAAAACCTCTATTCTTTTCTGTCAACGATATAATAATTAACTTTTGTTAATAAATGCGCCCTATATTTGAGATAAAGTCTAATATAGTGATAAAATATTGCATTTATTTGTTAAAAAGTGATAAAAAAAATCATGGATAATTTTGATTATGAAATACTCAAATGTTTAAAGGTTGATGCGCGTATGTCGTATCAAGATATCAGTAAGCAGATAAATTTAAGCATAAGCTCCGTGGGCCGTCGTATTCACGCCATGGAGGATGGCGGCATAATTGAAGGCTACACAGTCAAAATTAATGAGGAGAAAATCGGGTTTGGCTTTCCTGTTTTCGTGTTTGTAAGGTTGGAAAAACAGTTAGCGTCAAATTTCTCTCTTTTTGAAGCAAAAATACGTACTTTTCCAGAAGTAGTTGAGTGCTGGCTAATGACAGGTATGCAAGATTATTTACTAAAACTTAGCACGAAAGATGTAAGAGCATTCGAGCGGTTTTTGACAGAAGAGCTTACCGCAATCGAAACGGTATCCTCTGTGGATACATCGATTCCCCTTAGATGCGTAAAGCAAAGTGAACATAGGTCAAAATCATAGGACCATTTGATGGGGAGTAGTCAAACTAATGGGAAAAAGCATCAGATTATTTGTACGGGTTTTG
>JAPKEA010000315.1 GCA_028822275.1 Planktomarina sp.
CGGTAAAATGTCATTTACCAGTCAAAGTATGACGTCTATGTTGGCGCGCTTTGGTGTCAATTTAAGCGATACGTTGACGAACTACGACGGCACAACCACCCGTAATTCTCTAGAACTGAAGAACGTAGCAGCGGTTATGATTACGGCCAACCTACCCGCCTTTGCTAAACCTGGCCAACGCATTGATGTGACTATTTCCACTATTGGTTCGGCGACGAGCTTACGCGGTGGTAGCTTAATTATGTCACGCCTTTTGGGCGTAGACGGCGAAGTCTATGCTTTGGCTCAAGGAGCCTTAGCTGTGAGCGGCGTTACTGCCGGTGGTGCAGGCTCAACGGCCACTGTCAATGTTCCGACAGTAGGGCGAATACCGTCTGGTGCTACAGTAGAAAAAATGGTCGAAACCCCTTTTTCTAGCAGTGAGTACATTGTGCTCAACTTAAAAAATTCTGACTTTACCACCAACCGTCGATTAGCTAATTCGATTAATGATACTTTTGGTCCGGGCACTGCCAGTGCCCTAGATGCGGTATCAACTCGCGTTTTGGCACCTGCAGAAATTAATCAACGGGTTGCCTTTTTATCGATGATTGAAAATTTGGAGGTAGAGCCTGCGTCCCCTCCTGCGCGAGTGGTGGTTAATTCTCGCACGGGCACGGTGGTGATTAGCCGCAATGTGAAGGTAGATGCAGCTGCAGTAACCCATGGTGGTATTACGGTGACCGTGAAAACGGCCAATACAGTGAGTCAACCCAACGCTTTGGCAGCCAATGGCGTAACTACACCGGTAGCAAATGCTGAGGTGGACATTGAAGAAGAAACGAACAACATGTTTTTGTTTACTCCAGGCATAGAACTACAAGACATAGTGGACGCGGTTAACGCGGTGGGTGCTTCGCCCACTGCCCTAGTGTCTATTTTGCAGGCCCTCAAGCAAAGTGGCAGCCTTCGCGCTGACCTTATTGTTATTTAAAGCCCCCACCCATTGGAAAAGGAAATGACATCATGAGCGTCAACACTACACAACACGCCGGTAATTACAACGACTTCGAAGGCTTAGCGAACTTACGCAGCCAGGCTCAGCGTGACCAAAAATCGGCTATTAATGAGACCGCCCAACAGTTTGAGGCCTTATTTATACAGATGATGTTGGCAGAAATGCGCAAGTCTATTCCTAAAGAGGGTCTATTTGACTCTCAAGCAGTAAGGACCTATCAGGATATGGCGGATAAGCAGGTGTCATTGGATATGGCCAAGCGTGGTGACTTTGGCATTGCCAATGTCATCAAGGCACAATTTGAAGCCCAGGGTATGGCAATGCCAGCGGAGCAATTGTTAAAACTTCGCAGTGAAAACCAAGCCTTTGATGTGCAGTCCCTAATATCTGGCATGCCTCTTGCAGGTAATAACACCAAAGGGCTTGAATTGCCGGTTTTTCGGCAGCCATCCTTTGATTTAGAGCGGCAAGATCCTGCCGCCATGCAGTTAAAAACGAATAATGGGCAGTAAAGCCCTTTAATGAACACTACAAAAATAGCAAGTGGAGCTAAGTAATGGCTGATTTATTATCAACAGGAATCTCTGGAGTACGCACTTATCAGCGTGCTTTAGCGACTGTGGGTAATAATATTGCCAACGTAGATACAGAAGGCTACAGCCGTCAGCGCCTCGAGATTGTACAAAGTGCATCTTCCAGTGAAGGCTCACTTAATATTGGTAACGGTGCTAGGGCAGTTCGCGTGCAGCGTAGTTATGATAATTTTGTAGTGGAAAACCTGAGATCTAGCCAGTCGCAATTGAATAAACACCAGGCAACTTTAGAATATGTAACTCAGCTAGAAAATATATTAGCAGATAAACAATTGAGTTTATCCACGTCCTTGGATGGTTTTTTCTCTGCCGTGCAAGATGTGAGTCTTTCTCCTTCTTCTGTGGCCGCTCGTCAAAACATGCTCAATGTGGCTGAATCCACAGTGGCACAATTTACTTCTGTGGGCACTCAATTGTCCCGTATTGAAGAGGGCTCTTATAGTGATTTAACAGGGCAGGTGAATTCGCTGAATCAACTTGCGGAACAGCTTGCCAGTATAAACGCCTCCCTAAACCGAGTTAATAGTATTGATAAGCAGCCCAATGAACTGCTTGATCGCAGGGACACATTAATTAAAGACATGTCAAAGCTATTGCGTGTTCATGCTGTGGAAAAAAACAATGGTTCGGTAGACATTCACATCGGTGATGTGGCCTCAGGTCAATACCTAGTGCAGGGCAAAAAAGCTAGTGTTTTAGGGATTGACCGAAGTGTGACTAACTTGGATAAAGCTGTCTTGATGTTAGATCCCTTTATGAGCCCCCAAGAAGTAACTCAGGTGGTAGGTGGCAGTATTGCTGGAATTTCAGAGTTTAGACAAAACTCCTTAACCATTGTAAGAGATGAGCTTGATGCATTAACTCAAGTGTTTGTGGGTCAAGTTAATAATACCCATGCCTTGGGCATTGATGCACAGGGTAATTTTGGTAAAGATCTCTTTTCGCTAGGTAACATATACTCCGTGACGCCAGGCCTTAACAAAGGTACAGGCTTCGTTTCCGTAAGTGCACTACCTAATGTGAAGGTAGATAAACTCACTATGGAACTGAGTTATTCAGACAGCACAAAAGTTTGGACCTTAAAAGACACGGTGAGCAAAAAAACGGTAACAGGTGCTAGCGAACTGACCATGGGTGGAGTTCAGTTTACACTTACTGGCGTACCTAAAGATGGCGACACCTTTCGTTTAACCTCGACCAAGCGGCCCATTGATGCACTCCAAGTTGCAGTTACTGAGCACTCAAACATTGCCTCGGGAGGCGCTGTTTCAGTCGCTCGGGTCAGCACCAACACAAGTGGAACGCGCATGACTTTAAACGGTTATGTTAAACCTACAGCGGCGGCAACAGATACCACAATGGATACTGCGCTGCGCAACAACATAGCCCAAGTGGCAGCATCCACCATTACGACTAGTAATAACCTGGCCTTTGTTATTCCAGCTAATACTCAAGACAGTCAATTTTATAGCACCGAATATAACGGTAGTTCTGCTGTTCAAATGCAGGTATTTACCAGAGAAGGTAAGCAGGTTTATGGCAGCGCCCTAAACAGCTCTGAGCAAGGATCACTACTTACCACTGCCAATGGCTTTAGTGGCAATGCTGCCTATGACAGCACCTATCGCAATCAAACTGGCAGTAATGCATACATGGATGCCAATGTCACCGTAACGAACCCCACGTTAACGACCCCGGTTCCAGCCACTGCCACAATGACTATTTCTGGATCTGCAGTCAAGGCAAGTGATACGTTGACAATGGCAATTGGCTCAACGACTCTGACTCATATTTTTACCGCTGATGCCAATGAAACAGTCAGCGCTGCTGCATTTGTGTTGGCATGGAATAACAGTACTGACGCCAACGTAGCACTTTATACAGCCAGTAATGCAGCTGGTGAGATAACCTTAAGAGAAGATACAGCAACAACAGGTGCTCTAGCTGTTACTGGATCCTTTGTCGGAAACGGTATTGGTACTAACCTGGCCATAGCTACAGCGGAACCGGTGCCCGTAACAAACACCAACAAATCTTCTTGGAGGCTACCTGC
>JAPKEA010000316.1 GCA_028822275.1 Planktomarina sp.
ATATAATAAAACAATTAATAGAAAACGGGTATTACGAATACAATATGCCTATTGAGCTGCTTTTCCCTTTATTTATATTTGACTGCTTCTGTACCAAATACGAATTTAGCAATATTGATAAGTTGGATCGGTGGATATAACTCAAGTTGCTTCGCTGTGTTTGCGTTTATAAAAACTGAAAACCGGCTTAGAGAAACAATTGGCAGATCAATGGGATTTGCTCTGTCAAATAAGATACGCTTAGCCTGACCTGCCGCTAGCTTTCCGACATTAACATATGCATTTGCGACTGCCATCAGTGCTCCACTTTCTTGAACCATTTGCGCATATGCAGAAAATAATGGCAGTCTTTGCATTATCGCTGACGCAGAAAATAAATCACGATTCTCTAAATTAAAAGAACTAGATCCGACGTACACAGCCTCCGCACCCTCATTTCGCAATTGCTGCATTAGTTCAGGAATTTCTTCTTTTTTTGGTTTACCATCTAAGCCGACATTGTACTCCAGACTGACTACTTCAAACTCTTCTTGTGCCGCAATTTCTTTTAAGCGTGCTGTATTTATTTTAGAATTATCTTCGTTTGGACTATTAATTACTCCAATTTTTTTCGGCTTAAAATATTGGAGTATTAGTCCTATCTGCGTTTTTTCTGGCACTCTGTTTCGAACACCAGTCACAAAATCTCGGCCAGAGGATGTATAACTTTCGACAATATTCGATCGCACTGGGTCTGCGACTATCATAAATAAAACTGGTATATCGCCAAGAGCTGTATTTGAGCCAAACTCCTTAATTGTGCCAATTATACCAACCGACACACTTGTGCCCCAGGTTACCACAAGATCGGGCTTCTCTGCTATCAAGGTTTCACGGATTTTAATGAGCTTTGATTTGTCTTTTCCCACGTTGGTAACTGTTATCTTTACTGGGAGATCACGATCGTAAAAAAAACGGCGGAAACCTTCGCAAGCACTCTCACAACCCCGCCATACTACCATATGTATCCTTGCTGGGTCCCCAACCGTAAAAGCAGTTCCGCTTGTCGGTAGCGAAGTCAGTAAAACTATGATCAGGCTCATTACTTTATACATTTTATGTACTCAATAAATTAGTTTTTCGGGTGGCAAAGGTGATTATTCCCATTATAAAACCAACAAGAGCTATGCTAGCTCCTAATAGTGCTGCAGTAGTTTGAAAATC
Source organism: Planktomarina sp. (assembly GCA_028822275.1). Lineage (GTDB taxonomy): Bacteria > Pseudomonadota > Alphaproteobacteria > Rhodobacterales > Rhodobacteraceae > Planktomarina. The sequence goes on from JAPKEA010000316.1 coordinate 1,204, forward strand.
CATCCACACCAACATGACAGCAACAAGCACAGGGCCAGCTACACTGCCGAGCCGCTCAAAAGTTCTTAGTAAGCTAAGAGCACTCGTTCTAGTTATGTCAGAACTTAGTTCGGCGGCTTCCATAGCGGCTATGATTAAAGGGGCTTTGAGGAAAGAGTGGACTAAACCCAGAATAGCCACGACTAAGAGTACGGAGGCAGTGGAAGCGCTCTGATATAAACCTAGCAAAGTAATGCCCGAGAGTACAGTCGCTACGATAACTATTGCCAAATTACGATTTAATTTATCGGCAAAATTTGAGGCAAGGGGGCTGATTGGGATAATTATTAAAGAATATAGCATCATGACCCTTCCAATCTCTGTTTGCGAAGCATCTAAACTTGCTAAATAAATTGGAACGAAAAGATAAAGAAAGCCAGTTAATACAATTTTTGCCGGTATTGCACAAAACAAAATGATTAGCACAAAACGAGTATTACGAAACAATATGCCTATTGAGTTAGTTTTTCCTTTAATTGCATTCGACTTATTCTGAACCAAGCCAACTTTTTTCGATAGCATCAAATATCCCATAACTCCTGCAACGCTAGCTAATAAAATAGAAACCAAGAACACACTTTTATAACCTATCCAATCTGCCAAAATACCACCTATTGCCGTCCCACACATAGTTGCCGCCATGAGAACTCCAACAAAAATCGCCATACCCTGTGCGCGATTTTCTTTAACAAAAATTTCAGCAATATAACTTTGAGCACTAATGGTAATTACAGCATATCCGGCTGCTGTAAGCGAGCGCGCAAAAACGATATCATTTGCACTGGAAGCCATGTAGCAACCCAAGTATCCAAGAACAGCGGGGATAAGTCCAACAAGAAAAAGCCGGCGATTTCCAAATGTGTCTACTAACCGAGCCCCGAAAGGAGTGGCGATCAAAACCACAAACATAAAACTAGAGATGGGGAGACCTATCATGATACTTTTATCAAAAAAATCTGATGGCTTATAATGCTCAGCCACAAAAAGGGGCATAAAAGACTTCTGTAACTCTTCGGCTACGCAGAAAATAAACAAAGGTATTCTTGCGTCTATTATGGTTGCCTCTCTTTGCTCACACTTCTCGTTAAGACGATATTTTTTTGCCAGACTTAGCGCAGACTCAACACCGTTTGCCGTCAAAGCTTTACATTTCAATCTGAGATTATCGTTGAGAGAATTCAATTGTTCAATGAATCCACCCGGAACGCCACCGCTCGAGGCCCCATAATAAAAGCCAAAATTTCCCCTAGCACGTTGGTTAAGCGCAAATTCAACACGCCTAAGAGGCTCTGTTATGTTAAAGCTAGTTAGAACAACAACTACTTGCAGAGCAACCAACGCTACAGCCACTAATATGACAAACGAGTCGAAGAAAACGCTTTGCATTTGTTCGACGATATAGTCTGGGTTTACATCCGCTGAAACATGGCCAACAACTACACCTTCGGATTTGATATTTGAATTTATTGTAGCTACCCTTTCAGAACTTCCAACTAGAACAGAAATGGTTTTTCGTAGTTCTTGGACTGCATCGCGACTAACTATGTTAGGGAATTCTTCAGTAACCGTTTTTTGCTTTAGCTCTGCGGGCCCGGGCAAAACAACTAGACTTCGTACCTCAAGATGTTCACGGGTCAGTTCATTCAAAAACTCATCAATACCTTTCAATTTCGAAAATGGGACGCCGGTCGATAATGCGTATTCAATGTCGTTTTTAACTTTGTGTGCAACAGTTTCGGTCTTTGCGATTAAAAAAGGTCTAAGATGGTAATTAAACTCAACTACTGTAGCCAGAATGCTTAAGGTTGCAGCTGCAAGCATTGAGATTGTAGTTATAAAAAAAAGACGGCGAGACATTGAAGCTTCAATATTGATCGATCCGGGCATTTTCATTTAATGTTGGCCTTTTTCGAAATCAGTCACATTTTTTGGATTCTGCATGCTCTCTATGGAATTTTCGGCATCCCAAAACTTACTATTTCCAACGGAAATTTTCTCAGAAATCAAACTTGATTCTGGTGAGTGAATTGCAAGCTTTTGATCTTGGTTTAGCACACCTTTACTCAGCAAAGTGTAAATAGATGTCACGGCTCGAAATTGGAAACGTATAGCTGGAAAAAGTATTGCAGTTACTATCATAATTATAGATATGTAAATAATCGTAAGATTCTTTTGAACAAAATTTACAGAAGGCATGAATTTTCTTTCTGATGCTGTAAGTACAATTGCTCCCATAACGGCTCCAGATGAGTCGTAAAGTAGCCTGCCGGAGTAAAGCCAATCTCCAATGCTTAGAGTGCTTTCTTGATCAGAAACAGAAAAAATACGCCTTATTACCGCTTTTTTATGTTGATCTGGAATGCCAAATTCATCGGTTTGAA
>JAPKEA010000317.1 GCA_028822275.1 Planktomarina sp.
CCATAATTCGTGACATCATAATTGATCTTACCTGTGGGGTTATCCTAATATGGCCTGCAAAACGTGTTTGGGAATTGGCTGAACGCGCTAAAGGTTTCGGCGACGTCACAGAGTATCTCAATCTCCCACAACATTATATAGGCTGGTTTATTGCCGTATTTACTTTTGCAACGGCCCTCACGTTCTTAGCTCGCGCCATTTTGTTAATTTTATCCTCTGTAAAAGGTCCTGTCTGATGCTCATCTCTATCATTGGGCTAGGTGTAGTTCTTTTTTTAGTTTTCTTGCGTATGCCGATTGCCCTTGCGATGGGGCTGGTTGGCTTTGTCGGTTACGCTGATATTCGTGGAGTTAAGGCGTCAATCTCTATGGTTGGTAGAATAATCATTGACACATCACAAGATTATGGGCTTTCCGTTGTGCCGCTCTTCATACTGATGGGACTTTTTGTGAACAAAGGTGGCCTATCAAAAGAGCTGTATCGGGTATCCTACGTCTTTTTGGGGCATCTAAGGGGTGGCCTCGCAATGGCGACTATTGTGGCATGCGCTGGGTTTTCTGCAATTTGCGGATCGTCATTAGCGACAGCGGCAACTATGTCAAAAGTTGCCATGCCTCAAATGCGCAAATACAATTATGATGACAGTCTATCGACTGCATCCATTGCTGCTGGTGGAACTTTAGGAATCCTGATCCCTCCCTCAGTTATCCTTGTTATTTATGGGCTTTTAACTGAGACAAGCATTGGTAAATTGTTTATTGCTGGGATAATACCAGGATTGCTTGGCGTTATTTTGTATCTAGTTGCCGTACGCTACACGATCATCCGAAATCCCAAAGCTGGGCCAGCTGGAGAACGCAGCAGCCCAATGGACCGCCTTCATGCATTGCGTGGCGTATGGGCCGTTTTATTATTATTTTTTATTGTTATTGGTGGGTTGTATGGGGTCCTTAACATCTGGCCACTCAACCTTACTTTTTCTCCAACCGAAGCGGCAGGCATGGGCGCTGCGGGGGCATTTCTAATTGCAGTGTCACGCGGCAAGCTCAATTTTTCAAAAACGCTGCAGGTATTGATAGAAACAGTTCAGACAACTGCTGCACTATTTGCGGTGCTAATAGGTGCGTGGATATTTTCTAATTTTGTTAATATGGCTGGTCTACCTGAAGCTTTGCGGTTTTTAGTATCTTCAGCTGAACTTCCTCCTATGCTTGTTATGTTAATGATTTTAGGTATTTACCTTGTTTTAGGGTGCGTATTTGAAAGCTTGTCAATGCTTTTATTAACAGTACCAATCTTCTTTCCTTTGGTTACAAGTTTGGGTTTTGATCCAATTTGGTTTGGCATAATAGTTGTTGTTGTGACAGAAATAAGCCTCATCACTCCACCTGTTGGCTTGAATGTTTTTGTACTTAAAGGTGTGATTGGGGATGTCTCAACGGCGACGATTTTCAAAGGGGTCACTCCTTTTTGGATTGTTGATATCATTCGTCTTGCACTGTTAGTATTCATTCCTTCAATTGCACTCTTTCTACCAAATTCAATGCTTTAATCTGGTATTTGGACATGATGAGCACTACGTTTGACTTACAAAATGTGTCTGAGGACTATCTTGTGGATCCTTATCGTGTCCTTGCGGCACTCCGTGCACAATCGCCTGTCCACAAAAACACTGACGGGACATTTGTCCTAACTTGTTATGCCGACATTGTTCAAACATATCGGGATCCTATGATTTGGTCGTCTGACAAAAGGGCTACATTCAAACCAAAATTTGGGAATACGCCCCTTTTTGAGCATCATACAAACAGTATCGTTTTTATCGACCCGCCAGACCACACGCGTATTCGCCGACTGTTTCAATCTGCTTTCACCCGAAAAGCATTGGCGGCCTTTGTGCCGAGGATCACTAGCTTGGTAGATGAGTATTTAAACCGCTTAGAAGATCAGGGTCAGATGGAAGTTGTCGAAGAATTTTCATTCCGCCTTCCGATTGAGGTAGTTTGCGATCTTTTGGGCGTTCCGCGTCAAGATCGTGAATTTATTCGGGGATGGGCTAACGCAATTCTTACCGCATTAGAGCCAACATTAATTCAAAAACAGCTTGATGATGGAAATCAAGCTGTTGTCGATTTTAAACAATATTTGCGGGACCTCATCGCATACCGGCGGGCACACCCTAATGACGCACAGGACACCGAGGTTCTAACTATTTTGGCGGATGCGGAAGCGGATGGTAAACGTCTCACAGAAATTGAATTGCTGCATCAATGTATTTTTATGCTCAATGCGGGGCACGAAACGTCCACTAATATGATCACCCATGGTATCCATGAGATGCTGCTCAACCCCGATCAAATTGACCTTCTTTCCGAAAATCCAGATCTTATTGAGCCAATGGTAGAAGAGGTACTGCGCTATCAGGCGCCAATCCAGATCAACAACCGTAGGGCAAATTCAGATCAGATATTGTCGGGCGTCACTATACCAGCCGATACTACTGTGCATATGATGATCAATGCCGCCAATCGTGATCCGGCCCAGTTCTCAAAACCCAATCGTTTTGACATCACGCGTCGTCCAAACCGACATTTATCCTTTGGTTTGGGCGTCCATATTTGCGCGGGCAATGCTTTGGCTCGAGTTGAGGCGCAAATCGCGTTCCAAAGATTATTCCGCCGGTTTCCAAAACTTGCGTTAACCATTCCTGCGGTCATTGCTCCAAGGCTGAGGTTCCGTGAGGTGTCATCCCTGCATGTCTCTGTGACTTAGGGCTTTTATACCCATATTCGATAAGCATCACTCAGGTCAGCACCACTCCAATTACACTTTACGCAATTACCAGTATCCTTCAGCTTCTGTAAATCATCCGGATCAAATGCAGATGCACTTCCTGCAAACATGGTTGCTGGAAGTGCGGGACTGATAGACGCCGATTAGTTTGTCCAAAGCTTTCTTGAGGGCGTTGGTGGACCGCGGCTTACGACCAATGGCCTGGCAGAAATGGCGATAGCAGTCACAGCGGCCGCAGGCAGTTTGTAACGCAAATGGCTGATAGGGGTATCAACGGAAGATTGGTTCAGGTCTTAGCCCTACACAAGCACATCAGCACAACGCAGCGTTATATTGATGTGAATGAAAGCAAACTGCGTGGTGCAATTGAATTGATTTAATTACCTGAGAGTTGCCTTAACCTCTTGAACATTGCCATCTGGTCAGTTGCATCAATGACAGTTTCCTGTTTTGGTACTTTCAGTTCTTTTAATATGGCCTTCGGGCCACCTCAATCCAGGGCACAGACGACATGTCTAATAAGCAGGATGTACGGGTCATGGCTGGTCAGCCAGATAAAATGACGGCGCTCCTCACATCAGCCGATCCCGACCTCGTAGATGAACTGCTACCTATGACAGATATTCTTCATAGCTTTATCCTAGCTCGCCTGCCAGAACCGGATACACCGCTTGCTGACGCAGCGCTTCATCATTTTTCAATACCGGGTAAAATGGTGCGGGCTAAAATGGCGCTTCGGGCTGCAAACCTTTTGAAAATTGATGTCACCGCTGCCTTGCACTGGGCTGTTGCTATCGAAGTGCTTCATAACGCATCCCTGATACATG